>JAJZHL010000070.1 GCA_021804505.1 Pseudomonadota bacterium
GGGCGAAGAAAAAATGAAAGACCTAGCACTAGAAGTTCACTTATCCAGAGAAGAAGGGACGCGGGAAACACAAATGGCAAATCGTATGAAAGAAGCAAAGGCTTTAACCCACTTATTGCGTGCGACTCCCAAGTATCATGAAGTTATTGAATTGCAGCAAAAGGTAGTAATGGATAAATTGGCTTCTTCAGTACATTTTCAAGATTTGGCCCTTAGTCTTGCTAGTTTATTGCAATATTACTACGTTAGCAGTCAATCACAAGCAGGTTTAGATTATTTAGCAGAAATTACTACCTCTTATCCAAGGCTTCGAGCAGATCATGATTGTCTAGAATTAAAATACTTTATTTTTGTCCTGTATTCTGATGTGAAGAATGTTTCAGAAGCAAAGAAGATGTTAGGCAACATAAACCGAGAGGGATATAAAGACCATCCACTCGTATTCAAGGCTAATTTGTTTCATGTTTATGGCGCCTTAGAGAATTGTTTAGTGACAAAGAATTTTAAAGAAGCAAGAGCTCACTTAGAAGCTATCAATCAAGTTGATGTAAAACAAGCTGAAGCACTAATGCTCCTAATTAGCAAAATGGAAGCAGCCTCGGCTTTACCTCAGGAAAATGAAATAATGGAGTATGTTGAAGAAGATATTAACACACAATGGTTACCATATGATCCAAAATCATTCCATGATTATTGCCAAGCAAAAAAAGCTTCGTTAGTAAAACAAGCTGGTAGAAATATAGAAGACAACGTACCAAACAGTTGGGTAATAAACTCAAAAACTTATTTACAAGCAAATTTACAAGTTGTTGATGAGGAAGGAAACGTTTTTGGTGTAATTGATAATGAGCTCAAAGCGGGACTTGATAAAGCACTTCTTAATTCGTTTATAACTGCATTAGGAAAAGGCATGGTAAGTAGAGCAGAAGGCCAAAATGGAGTAAAATGCATAAGTAAAAAATTATATGAACTGAAAATAGATTCGGATACTCGTCTTTATACAACTCAAATTTTTGAAAATAAAGAAGGGAAGCACCTGATAATATTTGATCAACAGGGTAATCATGAAGTAGTAAAAAACAAAGTACAAGGGACTAAAAAACTCACTAAAACACTTGTAACTAATGCTACTCAGGTCGAAATAGAAAGCACAAATAGCACAGAATTAGAGTTAGAAGGTAGTGAAAATTGGTTTGATGAATATGTAGGTAGTAAGGAAGAAAAAAATGAAGGAGTAACACAGTTAGGTGATCTCATACCTGAAGATTATGATTAAAGTAAGTAGCATAAAATATTACAAACTTAATGTGTTTCTAGTACCTCCACAAATCGGATTGTTGTGATTACAATAAAAATTGGCCTCCATTTCAAGTTTTGTGTGATAAATGTACAAAGAGGTTTAACACTTTTAGTAAAATTATAGTACCACCTAAACAACATAAATAACTGGTATCACCGACCCTAGATTTTTTTGAAGGTTAGTTGGATAGTACCCTTAGAAAGTTGAATTATCAAACCTTAAAACTCAGGTAGTAGTTTAACAGTAAGTCACTAAGTTAAAAGAATTGAATTTTTGTTATAAAATATGGAGATTTGTTATGAAACCGTTAGGATTTGTAGGGCCAACACCTACATTATTTGAACAGTTAATTAGTGCTATTAAAGGCCATAAAGAAGATGAGGCTATACAATTAGTTAACAAAATGCCTTTATCAGACCTAGAACAAACCAATGGAGATGGAGACACAGCATTAATAGCTGCTGCTTATTATAAGCTTGACAAACTCTGTGAGCTGTTGATTTCAAAGATGTCTACGCTAGCCCTTAATAAGGTTAGTCACGACGGTAATACAGCCTTAACTATGTGTATTAAACATATGAAAAAAGGATCCGTTATAAGAATATGCGAACTATTACTTCCCAAAATGACTCTACAATCCATCAATGTTGTCACTAAGAGTAGCAAAAACACAGCGATAACTTTTGCACAACAAAAAGAAAGCTATGAGGAGGTGATTAGAATGATTCAATTTTACCAACTGATTAAATTAATAGAAGCACGCCACATAAATCAAGCTAAGGAATTAATTACACAGATGGACCAAGAAGCATTAAGTAAAACTGATAGTACTGGTCAGACTGCACTGCATCTAGCTGCGAATAATGGTAATGAGGAAATAACAAAAGCACTAGTACACAAGATGAGTTCTGAAACTATCAACGCTAAGACCAGTAATAATTGGACTGCATTACATCTTGCTGTTTGGCAAGGCTTTGAAAAGGTAGCGCATGTGTTAATAAATATTATGAGTGATGATTCTATCAATACTCTTACCAGAGAGGGGCAAACGGCACTACATTTTGCTATAACAAAGAATGGTTTAGGAACAGTGGCTGAAACATTAGTAGACAGAATGAGCCGGGAAGCTATTGGGGTTGTTAGCCAGTCTACTAGTAGGACAGCATTGCATTCTGCTGTGGAGAAAGGTTTAGAAAATCTAGCACGTAAATTAATAACCGTTATGAGCGATGAGGCTATTAATGCGACGACCCAAGATGGGAAAACAGCTCTTCATATTGTTGCTGAAAAAAGAATCCATAATGAAGAATTAAGAAGAGATTTACTACATAAAACAAAATTAGTTTTTATTAAAGATATAATCAGCAAAGATTCTCAGTTTAAGCAATGGCTTGAAAATACTTTGTTAACATATTATCAACAGCAAATAGACCAAGATCCTGAACGTGCTAACAACTATTTTACAAAAGGCAATGTTCACTACTATTTGGAGCAGAAAGCAAATGCAATTAAGTGTTATGAAAAAACACTCCAACTTGATGCCAGCTATAAAGAGAGGATTTGGAATAATATAGATGTTAATGAAAAGCAATTAGCAGAGGCATTACAAAGTAGTTTGCCTCGATTCTTAATTAATACAATAGCTTTTGTACCGGATAAGGATGATACAATGGCAGGCGATTCTTCAGATGAAGAATATGATGACACATTTAAGTATTATCAAAATCGCTATGATTCTGAACAAGGCATTGGTTTTTATTATCCTTTTAGCCAAAATAAGAGTTTTCTTCCTTACAGAACATGTACAATTACACAAGGCACCCAAGGTAAAGGAAAGAACAAGCAACCTGTAATGGTGGAATCTCAAGAAGTAGGATCTTTCAGAGGAGAAGAAAAGCAGTTATCCCCAGAGAACACTAACACTCTACCTAGCAGAGTAGTAGGGCCACTTTTAAATAAGTTAGTAGAGCATGGGTATGGGGAAAGGGATAAAGATAAATTAGCCGAGACGGTAAGCATTAGTATAGGATTAAATAGGCCTAAATCCCTAAGTACAAGAAAAAATAAAGCCCTACTAGATGAGCTACAGGCTAGCAATGACCCTGTTCTGGCCGTAGACTGTGTAAAAACCGGTTTTTATTGGGAACATAATTGGTATAACCAGAATAACCAATCGGTACCTTATGCAGAAGTAAGAAAATTTTATAAACAGTTAAAAAGATACGACAAACAATATGGTACACAAAAAGCTAAGGAATTTAGAGAAATAAATGAGCAAGGAACAGCGGTACCTTATCAAGCATTAAGAGAATACGTAAAAAGTCATCAAAAAACTCAAGCTTTAGTACAAAAATTTAGACAGAAAAGTCCTAATTCTGACATTTATTTTAGCTTTATAGATAGCGATACAGTAGATTTTAATGGGATATATAGTGCGTATCTACGAATACATCAGGCTCATAAAATGCAGTATGGAAGTGGTCCTACTGTTATGTCTACAGGCTATGAATTTCGAGGGAATGGAGAGGATTATCCCTATCAAGCTGGAAGTCAGCTGGATAGAGCAATTAGAGTGGAAACTGCTAAATATATTCCTCTCGGGGTGTACTATCCCGAACCTAATTTTTGTGTATTTCTCCCTCCCACTCATATTGGGTGGTATACTTATACTCGAACATGGGACAGTTATAACTTAACTACATTAACTGAGAGCTTTATTAGTCAAGGAGATTCAGAACTAAAAAAGCAAGGCAATGCAGAATCAGTAGCTTTATTACGACAAGTTCAAAAGAGACAAGGAGCTACTTTTATTTTTAGTGATGATAATCCCCTAATAACAGAAATCCCTGCAAGGACAAAGCTTACTGAACATGGAAATCCAAGGGTTTTCTCACAGCAGTTTAAAAACAAAAGACTGCCTACACCGAGCGACATAAAAGCTATAAAATTTAATCAATCACATTTTGATGACCAGAATTGGGTAAATAATCTCTTTATTAATATACCTAGCGGACAGGGAATAAATAAATCCTGGGTTAATGCTAAGGCACCTGTTAAAAATCTTCTTACCCTCAATCCCAGCTTAGATAACATAACTAATTTATTTAACAACGTAAATTCAGATATGTTTCTTAGCATAGTTACTGCAGTCCAAGGTGTACGCGCAATAATAGAGAAGTTTGTCACCAGTGGCATCATTTCCTTTAATGTAACAGCTAATAAAAAAACTGTTATAAACGTAAGAGACGAAGATGTACTCCCAGTAGCTATAAAAACAGGCTCGCAATTGGTTACAGAACTAATAACAGAGAAGTCTAGCAAAAATTTAGGGTGGCAACAAAAGTTGGATGATGCCATAATAACAGCTCTAGGAATAGACTCAGCGGTTTATAGTTTGATCAAAACACTACACAGATCATCTCTTGAAACAAACAGTGGTGTATCAAACCAGGCCGATTCTAAAACAATACCTTCCGATTATAATCAAACTAATGATAATGCTTTGGATATTAAACCAAAATATATGCATATTGAGAATAAAGGTGGCGGAGATTGTGCAGTATTGGCGATTATAGATGCACTACAAAATATAGGTAATGAACAAGTAGAAAATCTTTCTTCCAAAAATGATGAGCATGTCATGCTCGTCAGAAAAGGTATATGTGAAGCTACAAAATATTTTTTCTCCTTATATAAGTTAGCACTTGATTTATCCCAAAAAGAACACGAAAGTCAAGAGCAGTTTCAAGCAAGACTAAATAATAATGATATTTGGCTAGAGGTAAGGGATCATTATAAGAATATATTTGGTCAAGACAACTTTAATACTTTTAAGAAAGTTATATCACTGTATTTAACTAATCCTTTATCAGATAAGGATACTAACGCAGAAACTAGGCATAACTTAAGTAATTTAAAAGAAACTTTAAATCAGACTAATTCTTGGGAGGATATTCAAACAGAAACGATAAAAGAAATTTTTATAAAATATAAAACATTAGATGTCAATATTAAGGCAATAGTAGATGATCATAAATTAGATTCTAATATTTCGTCTGAAGATTATTATAATTATGTTGTACAACCAGGAATTTGGTTAAGCAATAGTGAAATGAGTGCATACCTATTGACTTTAGGGTTTGTTGTACAATCAAGAGAAGTATATCAAAGCGGTACTTATATTACTTATGCAAATACAGATAAACAAATACTTTGTTTTTATAATAACGGTAAAGATAGCAATGCTGATCGAGGTGCGGGTACACATTGGGTTGCAGCAATAATACAGCAACAATTAAAAGGCACAGAGGAAGAAAAGCCAGAACAGAATATAGGTTGGGTAGATTCTTATTTCAGTAAGTATACTC
>JAJZHL010000071.1 GCA_021804505.1 Pseudomonadota bacterium
GAAGCGCAAATCAGACCAAGGTCTGGTCTCGCTCTAAAACATGGGATTACGGTGCTCAATTCTCCGGGGACAATCGACGCTGATTACCGCGGAGAAATTAAAGTTATTTTAATTAACCATTCTGATGAACATTTTGTTATAGAACGTGGAATGCGAATTGCCCAAATGGTAATAGCGAGGTACGAACAAATATTGCTAGATGAAGTAGATTCTCTTGATGAAACACATAGAGGGGTATCAGGGTTTGGCTCAACAGGAAAGTTTTAGTTTTATACAATAGAGCCCATACTTGTTATAAAAGCCACACTTTTTATCTCTAGTGTTTCATTTTCATATACTTAACTTGACCTTTATAATTTAATAGTACTAGACTGAATATATAGAAATATATAGGAGAAATTATTATGTCAAAAAAAGGTGGCGAGGATTATGTCGATGAGTGGGAAATTGTTGACAAAGCTGATCTTGCTAAAGAGCAAATTAAAAAAGTAGCAGATGCGCTTGCTGCAATACAAAAGGACAGCAAGGAAGTAAATGTTGAGGCAGCTTCTAACATTATAGGAGCTGCACACCAATTGTTTAATAATGGTAAAACCTCCTCCCAAGCTGAGGTAATAAATTTTAGTAAACTCGCTGAACGAATTAAAAGTAAGTCGCCAATTTTTGGGAAAATACAAGAATGGGCACAAGATTTGGTAGAATTTTTAAATAAGCAAGACACTTATGAAAAAGATGGAGACCGGCTTGAACGTATGACAGAGCAGGCTGTTAAAGATATAAAAACAATAGCACAAGTAATAGCAGCTTCCGTCAAGCAACAGAGTGCACCTTTACAACCTAGGAATCCTTTAACTGAGCAATCACCATTGACGGGAATGCTAGACGCAGGCCTGACCGCTGGAAAGCCGCAGCTAAATGATCAAAGCAGCATTGTAGAAAAGCAGTCTCCCACTCAACAACAAACATTCGGTGGTCCGCCACCGCCTCCACCACCACCGCCTCCAGCACAACAAACTCAAGGTGATATCACAGCAGCTATTAGAGCAGCTAAAGAGAAAAATCAGAGTCGCCAGGGGGAATCGACTGCTAAAAAAGCCGTAGGCGGTGACATGATGTCAGAATTGGCAAACAAATTAAAGAAGAGAACATCCGGGGAGATAGCTAAACCTAACGTCAACGCCAAAACTCAGATGACTGACTTAGATAGAAAAAATGCCGAAGCAATTGCAAAAGAAGAGGCAGAAAGAGCAGCAAGAAACAAGGCAATTCTTGAAAAACAGGCCAAAGAAAAAGAAGCAAGAGCAGCTAAGGAAGAAGCAGCTGCTAAACCGAAAGAGCAAGCTACCCCAACCCAGCCTAGCCAACCTATAATAAATACTGGAGCTGGAGCTCCTCCACCACCTCCACCGCCGCCTCCTCCAGGAATGGGAGGGATTTCTACACCCACCTGGAAGCAGCAACAGGAAGCAGCTAAACTGCAGGAGCAAGGCCAGCAGCCAGTTACTGTGAAGAAGCCAGCACAACAATCTGGCGGGATGCCTATATCATCAGCTGATATATCAGGAGCTCTTGGTGGTCTTAAGAAACGAGATGCAATAAAACCTATTAATGAGAAAGAAGGGGAAAAATCTACTACTTTACCAGCGAATCCCTTTTTGGCCCAGAAAATAGCCTTTGGTAAAGGTCAAGGTAATCCATCGGGTCAGGGTACACCTAATTTGTAATTAACTTACTCACATATAGTCGCAGTACAAGCTGCGACTATATCACTCTACAAATATTTTTATGAGCAGTGATTTCATCATTGTCAGCGACTTAAAATACACTATAATGGCATAAAGCTTTAACAAGTATGTGGTCATTCCCTTATCTCCCTGTCATCCCCGCGAAGGCGGGGATAAAGGATGTTAATATTAGATCCTGAAATAAATTCAGGATGACAAACGGGGGACTCAGGGTGACTTCCTAAACAACAAAGGTCATCCCGAACTTGTTTCGGGATCTCACTGGATTCCCGCCTACGCGGGAATGACATTAGTGTGTATTTTACGAAACTAAAATTAATAGATATTAAGAATTATGCGCGCACTTACCTTTATTATGTTTTTATCTCTGATGCTTACCGGCTGCTTGCCTGCTGTTTTCACTGCAGCTACTGCTACTACTCTAGTTGCTGCGAAAGATCAGCCTTTCAAAGAAAGTGCAGAGGATACAAAAATATCTGCGAGCATTAGTGCATCCTTTATAAAAAATAACTTCAAACAACTATACACCAAAATAAAAATCGAAGTAAACTCAGGACGGGTATTACTAACCGGTGGCGTGGATAATGAGGACGATATCTTAAAAGCTGTCGAAATTGTTTGGGGTGTAACAGGAGTAAAAGAAGTAATTAACGAGCTAACAGTAGATAAAAATAGCGATAGTTTTAACTTAGTGCAGTATACAAAAGATGCTATGATAACTAGTCAGATAAAAACAAAAACATTTATCGATAGAAGTATAAAATGTGTGAACTACACAATAGTGACGATTAATGATATAGTATATATATTTGGTATGGCACGGTCAGTAGAAGAATTAGAAAAAGTGACTAACATTGCTGCACAAGTTAATGGGGTAGCAAAAGTAGTAAGTCACGTAAAAATACAAGAAATGCCTGACGAAAAAAATGGACCAGTAAACCCGGATGAAGATGATGCATAAAGAATTTATGGTTCATCTTTATAAATTCAGCAGATTACTTGTACCATTAGTTTGCTGTATATTTCTTGCTGCCTGCTCTACTGATCCTAAAAGCAGCTTGTATAAGAAATTATCTAAAGAGGACCCTAAAAATATTCATTATCAAGGTCATTATAAAATAGGCAAAGAATATACCGTCAGAGGTAGAACCTATAAACCAACGAATGATAATAGCTTTACACAAATCGGTACTGCCTCTTGGTATGGCTCTAAGGGGAATTTTCATGGAAAGAAAACAGCCAATGGAGACAAATTTAACAAGCACATGCTAACATGTGCGCACCCGAGGTTACCTTTACCAAGCCTGGTGAAAGTTACAAATCTACATAATAATAAATCCGTTATTTTAATGGTTAATGATCGTGGTCCCTTTAAGAAAAGCCGTATTTTGGATGTCTCCGAAAAGGCTGCTACTATTTTAGGATTTAAAAATCAAGGTGTTGCAAAGGTAAAAGTACAATATTTACATCAGGATACGCAGGACTTCCTAAAAAAGATTGCGCTAAAGCCTAAAGAAAATTCTAAAGCAAAAACAAAAGTAGCGCACGAGAAATGCAGTGTTAATTGCCACGTTAAGCTGGTAAATTTAAAGCACAAATTAGCCCTTAAACAACTAGATTAAGAATATAGTATATCAATGATTGTTCCTGGAAAATATAAATTAAATAAAGATCAATATCTAGAATCATATAGAAAAATGGTTCTGCTTAGGAGATTTGAAGAAAAATGTGGTCAACTTTATGGCATGGGGCTTATCGGTGGCTTTTGTCACTTATATATAGGGCAAGAAGCCATAATTACTGGTATAGACCTAGCAAAGCAGGCCGAAGATTCTACTATAACTAGCTATAGAGATCATGCTCATATCATTATGGCAGGAACCGAGCCGAAATATGTGCTGGCAGAGCTAATGGGTAAGGCTACGGGCTGCTCCAAAGGCAAAGGAGGCTCAATGCATATGTTTGACGCTAAAAATAAGTTTTATGGTGGGCATGGTATTGTTGGCGCCCAGGTACCAATAGGTACAGGTATAGCTTTTGCCGAAAAATACAAAAATACCAATAATATTTGTTTTACCTTTCTAGGGGATGGAGCTATAAACCAAGGGCAAGTCTATGAAGCATTTAATTTGGCTGCCTTATGGCAATTACCAGTAATTTATGTGATTGAAAATAATCAATATTCCATGGGCACCTCAGTAGCGCGTTCTACTTTTATGACTGATTTATATAAGAAAGGAGAATCTTTTGGCATTAAAGGTTATAAATTGAACGGCATGTCGCTAGAAGATGTTTACGATCACGCAAAACAGGCTGTAGAATTTGTTAGAAATGGTGGTGGTCCAGTTATACTAGAAATGAGTACTTACCGCTATAGGGGCCACTCAATGTCTGACCCAGCTAAGTATCGCAGCAAAGAAGAAGTAGAAAATTACAAAGAAAAGGACCCCTTAACCGAAGCAAAAGAGGTAATTTTAGCCAAAAACTATGCAAACGATGCTGAGCTAAAAACAATTGAAACCGAGATAAAAGAGATTGTAAGAGAAGCGACTGAGTTTTCTGAAAATTCTCCATTGCCGGAGGAAAGTGAGCTATATACCAATGTTTATGTTAACGAGTAAAATATGTCACAAATAACAGTACGTGAAGCCTTGCGGGATGCAATGCAAGAAGAAATGGAACGTGATGATAAAGTCTTTATCATGGGAGAGGAAGTTGCCGAATATCAGGGTGCTTATAAAGTTACCCAGGGACTACTAGAAAAGTTCGGCTCAAAAAGAGTAATTGATACTCCAATAACAGAACATGGTTTTACTGGAATTGCAGTAGGGGCAGCTTTTGCAGGCTTGCGTCCTATTGTGGAGTTTATGACATTTAATTTTGCCATGCAAGCAATGGATCAAATCGTCAACTCTGCTGCCAAAACACATTATATGTCAGGGGGGGAAATAACCTGCCCCATCGTATTTAGAGGGCCAAATGGAGCAGCAAGCAGAGTTGCTGCTCAGCATAGCCAGAATTATGCTGCCTGTTATAGTCACATTCCAGGGCTAAAAGTAGTTGCTCCTTATAGCGCAGAAGATCATAAAGGGCTTCTAATGACCGCTGTGCGTGATGATGGGCCGGTTATTTTTCTGGAGAATGAAATACTTTACGGGCACAGCTTCGATATTCCTGACACTATCGAACCAATTACTTTTGGTAAGGCGAAAATATTGCTAGAAGGAAATGATGTCACCATTGTAACATTTTCTCTGCAAGTTAAGCTTGCCTTAGATGCTGCTGTAAGTGTACGTGAACGTGGCATTAATTGTGAAGTAATAGATTTGCGTACCATCAAACCTTTAGATATTGAAGCAATACTAAAATCCGTTAAAAAGACCAACCGTTTAATTGTGGTAGAAGAAGGATGGTTTTTCGCAGGAATAGGCGCTACCATAGCAAGCTTAGTCGCAAACCAAGCATTTGATTATCTAGACGCTCCTATAGAAATTATCTCAGGCAAAGACGTCCCTCTTCCGTATGCTGTTAATCTAGAAAAATTAGCACTACCAACTCTTGAAGAAGTAGTAAGTACTATAATAAAAATATGCCACAATAAATAGTATTCAATTCTAACTAGAGAGCAAATCTATCAAATACGGTCACCACGCCACTTTGTGGCGCGCGATGACAGACGTCATTTCAAGACAGCATCGCTTGCCGAAGTACAATTCCGACATCGCTAGATCACGCCCTAGCCAGAACAACAAGAGCCTAATTGTCAGCAATTATAATAGCTGAATACCTACTATATTAGTATAACATTAAATAACTGTTGCAAAATGCGTATTTTTCATGTAGAAAGCCTACCGAGATTATTCACGAG
>JAJZHL010000072.1 GCA_021804505.1 Pseudomonadota bacterium
TGACTTGTCCCTAACAGAATAGCACTAATTTTTCTATAATAAATAATTTTCTGGACATCGTTTACTATATCTGTAAAAATTTAGTTTTTAATTAAAGACATAATATATGCAACCCTCAGAAGCAATATTAACTAGAGAGCAAAAACAGGCGATAGGTTTATTGTCAATAGGTACTTTTTTGGAGTATTTTGACTTAATGCTGTACGTACATATGGCTGTGCTCTTAAATGAATTATTTTTTCCTAAGACGGATCCATTTACTGCTTCAATACTTTCTGCGGCTGCTTTTTGCTCTTCTTATCTCTTGCGCCCGTTTGCTGCTTTAATATTTGGGTATATAGGCGATCATATAGGTAGAAAACATACAGTAGTAATTACTACTTTTTTAATGTCATTCTCTTGTCTGATTATGGCAAATTTACCTACTTATGCTCAAATTGGTATAGCTGCTTCTTGGATCATCACAATATGTCGTATATTACAAGGTATGTCTTCTATGGGTGAAGTAGTGGGAGCAGAGCTATATCTTTCTGAGATGATCAAACCTCCGCTACGTTATTCATCTGTAGCTATAATCGGAGGAGTGGCAGTTACAGTAGGTGGAACGATAGCGTTAGCAGTAGCATTTTGTGTCACGTCTTATGGGCTTAATTGGCGTATAGCATTTTGGTTTGGTGCAGGGATAGCCTTAATTGGTTCAATTGCAAGAACAGCTTTGAGAGAGACGGCAGAATTTATTAATGCTAAAAAGAGGATGGAAAATACCTTAAAACAAGCAGGCATAGATCATGATTCAATAGATAAGAATTTATCTTCAAGAGAAGGCCTGAACAAAATGACACTGATTGCTTATTTCTTAATAGAATGTTCAGGACCATTATGGTTTTGTATTTGTTACGTTTACTGTAGCAATATATTGAAACACACTTTTGGTTTTACTCCCGGAGAGGTGATTCAACAAAATTTTATCGTGTCTTTGAGTGAGTTATTAGGAACAATTTTTCTTACATGGCTTGTAATGAAAATTCACCCACTAAAAGTTTTAGAGGTGAAATTATGGATATTTTTACCATTTGTCCTACTTATGCCTATATTACTAAATAACATTACTAGCTATTATGGGTTACTTTTTTTCCAAATATTTATGCTGTTATTTGCCCCTACTGGTTTTCCCGCGTACGCAGTATTTTACGTAAGTTTTCCAGTCCTTCAAAGATTTAGATGTGCTAGTTTTATATTTGCTCTATCTCGGGCTTTAATGTATGCGGTTGCTTCTTTTGGGGTAGTCTTTGTAACGGAATATTTCGATCATTGGGGATTGTGGGTAATTGCATTACCAGTTATTATTGGTTTTACATTGGGGTTAGTATATTTTAAAAAGTTAGAGATTTCAGCTGGGAATTTTTATTAAATAAATGTTATGCAATCAGTAAAATCTACATTAACAAAAGATCAAAAGCAAGCAGTTGGGCTGTTATCAATAGGCACATTTTTAGAATATTTTGATCTCATGCTTTATGTACATATGGCTGTGCTCTTAAATGAATTATTCTTCCCAAAAACTGATCCATTTACTGCCTCAATACTTTCTGCGGCTGCTTTTTGTTCTTCATATCTTTTACGTCCTTTTGCTGCCTTAATATTTGGCTATATAGGTGACACTATAGGTAGAAAACATACAGTAGTAATTACTACTTTTTTAATGTCATTTTCTTGTCTGATTATGGCAAATTTACCTACTTATGCTCAAATTGGTATAGCTGCTTCTTGGATCATCACAATATGTCGTATATTACAAGGAATGTCTTCTATGGGGGAAGTGGTAGGAGCAGAGCTATATCTTTCTGAGATGATCAAACCTCCGTTACGCTATTCCTCAGTATCTGTAATGGTGATAGCGGCTACTTTAGGCGGAACAGCGGCATTAGCATTGGCATATTGTGTTACATCTTATGGGTTTAGTTGGCGTATAGCATTTTGGTTTGGTGCAGGGATAGCCTTAATTGGTTCAATTGCCAGGACTGCTTTAAGAGAAACTGCAGAATTTATTAACGCTAAAAAGAACTTAGAAAATACCTTAAAACAAGCAAGTATGGATAGCGCTTTAGATCTACCTTCAAGAGACAGTCTTAATAAAACAACACTGATTGCCTATTTTTTAATAGAATGTACAGGGCCTTTATGGTTTTGTATTAGTTATATTTATTGCGGTAATATATTAAAAAATTCTTTTGGATTTACAGCCGAGCAGGTGATTCAACAAAATTTTATAGTTTCCTGTATTGACTTATTTGGAACAATTTTTTTAACGTGGCTTGTAATTAGAATCCATCCGCTAAAAGTTCTACAGGCAAGACTATCAATATTTTTACCGTTTGCTTTACTTATGCCTATATTACTAAATAATGCTTCTGGCTATTACCAATTATTTCTTTTTCAGATATTTATAGCCTTATTTGCCCCAACCGGCTTCCCAGCCTTTGCAGTATTTTGTATGAATTTCCCCGTTTTTAAGAGATTTATGTGTTCTAGTCTTATATATGCAATATCACGTGCTTTAATGTACGCTGTTGCTTCTTTTGGTATTGTTTTTGTGACAGAGTATTTTACTCATTGGGGACTATTAATAGTTGTAGTGCCAGTTATTATTGGTTTTACATTTGGGCTATTCTACTTTAAGAGGTTAGAGGTTTCAGCCGGGAATTTTTATTGAATATATCTTTACGATCTGATTTGACACCTAAAACATCAAAACATAAGGTTACAAAAGTTTGCTCAATATTGAGATCAATATCTGTTGCGGCTAATAAAAAATTGGCTAAAGTTTCTCTAGCATTAGCTTGCTGTTTCTCCACACTTAGGCCATGGATAGATTGCGTATTGTGTAATCTATCCATTACTTTAATCAATATCACTTCTTTATCTTGTACTTTAATGGCATGCTTCATGATGTCTTCCACACTGATCCTCCTTCCATCAGGTCTATCACGAGTGAGCATATCAACCATTTTTTCAATCCTACGTCCAAAATTGTCTAAAATCATACCCGCTGTAACTTCAGTATCCTCTACAATGTCGTGTAATATGCTAGTGACTATGACATCAGTCTTTAAGAGATAATCAGATACCATGTATGCTACCTCTAAAGGATGAGTATAATATGGTTCACCACTTTTTCTGAACTGTCCATCGTGGTATTTTTTTGCCCAGGCAATAGCTTTATTAATTAGAACAAAATCTAATTTATTTTCATAGTCTAAAGACTCTAATTTTTTTATTAACCTGAGTGAGTAAGCACACGGTACTAAATGGTTGTGGTCCATTGAAGATAATAATATTATTTATTGTTAGTATTATATCAAAATATCCTCTGAAATTAGAAACAAAAATTTATATAGTAGAGGAGAAATTTCTATTCAACCAGAGTAGTTATTGCTTCCTATAATCTCTTAAGCTTATTAAGCCAAGCAAGCCAGTCTTGTTTACCCAAGTCTTCTTCAAAGGTCAGAAGATCATAGACGGCTTTTTCACAGGTCTCAGGAGATGGTGTTATGAAGTTCAATGTTTGCAGCACAAGCCAGACATTGCGTCTTACAAGCCTGCTCAAGGTGGTAGGTGTAAAACATAGCTTCATGTATTGATTGTCCGCAAGCAATTACTCCATGGTTACGGAGAAACATCACATAATTGGAACCAAGATCTTGTAGCATTTGCCCAGTTTGATCATGTTCTAAAAGTAGAGAGTTATATTCATGATACGATAGTTTCTGGTAGAAATGTAGAGCCCATTGGCTAATAGGTAGTAAACCTCTTTGCATAGCCGAGACTGCAACCATTGAAGGGGTATGTAGGTGAAAAATTGACAGAATATCGGTTCTTTTTTTGTATATGTTGCCATGAATGACATAACCAGTTTTATTATAACTATACTCACTGCCCTGTAAGATTTCTCCATCTAGACTCACTTGCAATAAATTATCACTATTTACCTCCTCAAATCTGAGTCCAAAAGGATAAATATAATAATAATCTGCACCTTTAGGCCTTGCAGATAAGTGGGTATAAGTATGATCATCTAGGCCAAGCATTGCTATTATCTGGTAGGCAGATGCTAATTGCTTCTTAATATCTTCTGTCATGGGTGTGTAGAATTATTTTGGAATACTCTTAATTTAAACACAGGTAATATAGCAAGCAGATGGTCAAAAATATCTGCCTGAATTTCTTCGTAAGTGCTATCTACTATTTTATCTGTAAATACATAGAGTTCTATAGGGAGGCCCGTAGGGGTAGAAGCAAGTTGTCTGACCAAAAAGGTAAAGTCTTGCTGATATATGTATGGATTGCTCTTGAGATATTCAATAGTATATAACCTAAACAGTTTGATATTAGTTAGAGTTTCATAACTAGTTTTTTCTAAAGTAATTTTATTTATAATATCTTTTGATATATAAGGAGATTTTTTTAGTATATCCAAAAATGAATCAGGGATAAAGATAACGGAATTAATATCAATATAAATAGATCTCTGGATTTTTCTAGCTACTGATTCTTCCACTCCTCTCCAATTTATGACATTAGTGTTAAGCAAACCCGATGTTGGAATTGTGGAGATAGATTTATCAGAATTTCTTATTTTGACTACAGTAATGGTGATATTTTCCACTGTACCTTCAGTATTAAATTTGCTGATGCTGATGGTGTCGCCAATACGTATTATATCCTGAGAAATTAGTTGCAGGCTCGCAAGCATACCAAGTACGGTATCTTTAAATAAAAAAGTTAGTAACGCAGCGGCAGCACCTAAGCTAGTTAAAAAGGTACTAAGGGAAATATTTAACAGGTTTGAAGTAATGGTTATAGTTGCAATGCAAGCTACACCTATCTTAAGTATCTGTACGTATAGGCTTAAAGGCGAGAGTTTTGCTGAAACTTGCAAGATATTGCGGTAAATATCAGAAATTGCGTCTATAAATTGTAATATCAACATAGTTACAGCGCCGCCTGTATATAATATTAGAACGGCATTCTTAATACCAATAATAAATTTAGCATGTGGCAGTGGTAGAGTATGTAGAATATTATCACAAAACATTAGATACAAACTTAAGAGTGTATGTAATAAGTAGGTATAAACTGAATGTTTTTTTATGATTTTGTTATAATCTGGATTCCATTTATCAATATAGTTTTTAATAGCAGTAAACATTACTTTTTTGATAAATAAAATTATAGGAAATATTAAAGTGAGCATTATAACTATCATTAATATTTCTTGATTACATTGGTGATATAGATCTAATAAATAATCGGAAAAGGTCATATTACTTAATTTCTTGAAAGATGTAATTCATACTATTATACTATTACTTCTTTGCCTAATAGTCCAGGTGGTATTTTTAAGTTTGTTATGGCTTTTCCAAATATTGATCCAATTATTATTGACCAATCCAGAAGAAGATGAAGAGTCTTGAAGAAGGGAAAAATATTTCGGTTGTAAACGATCAGTGGCGCACCCCTACGCTGGCAGAAGATCTGGCATCCGGTTGTTATCTGGCTGCTACTAAAATGGCGAAGGGTATTTTTAATATTTCAGGAGCCGATTTCATGA
>JAJZHL010000073.1 GCA_021804505.1 Pseudomonadota bacterium
CTTGACCCAGCACTAGGGGGTTCTGTGGGTGCGCTGACAGGGTTCGGGTTGGATCATAAAAATGAACAATATGAAGTTTGTAAAACAGCTATAGAAGAAGCTATTACTAAGTTACACGAAGAAGCCATTACAAAGATACAAAATGAAATCTCAATAGAAGAATTAAGTGATCCAAATAAACTGTTCAATGAATTAGCAAAAGTTATTAAAGAGAATCCAGCATTAAATGAGATACAACAAAGCATTATTCTGGACACTACTAGTAAGGTTTTTGGTAAATTAAAAAATTCTCAAATTGAAAATGAGGGTTTTAAAAAGAAATTGTTAGGTGAAATTTCTCAAACTTTAATACAAGATGAAAGAGCAAGCGATTACGCAATCGCTATGAATGCCACCAAGAAAGCTTTACTGGAACTTCAAGGTCAAAATATTCCAAAAGCCGAATATGCAGATAGAGTCCTTGGAAGAGCCGGGATGTTGCTTGCATCAGATCCTAGAGGTTTTTCTATTGATAAGCTAGAACAATTTAAAAATTTTATTCGTCAAGGTGATCAATCTTTGAAAGTAACAGATAAAGGTAAATTTGTATCTAGAGCTAATAAATTTTCTAATTATGAACGTAGCAAGATTGCTGAAGCAGCCGTCGAAGCAACAGACTTTTTTATAGCAGAACTCCATAAAGAGACTGCTTACGCTAAAGAACCTTCTACCAGGGCTGTAGCAGGCCAATCTAAAGACGATCAGGATTCTACAAAAAAAGCAGGTTTGACAATTGGTGAGCAAAAAAAAGCTGATTTGATGGTGGTTGAAGATAGAGTGCAAAAATTACTGGAAGACTCCCTAGTTCCCTTAGGAAAAAATATAGCAGTTCCCAAAGAGACACAAACCAAATTGAATACGAGGTTAAAGCCAGTATTAGCCAAGCTTGATGGTGAATATTTAGAACAAAACAGAGACAATATTAAGAGTGATATAACAAGAAGTATAAGAGAAGAACGTACCCTAGCCTCTAGTCTGCGTTTGTCTACTAACCCTTCTTCCATGTTTAAAGATGAGATCAGGGTCCCAGAGGAAAAGGTTAAAGGAATTGCCACTGCTCTGAAGGCGAAGTATGAGAAGGCTAATCAAGATTTTGTGGAAAAGAAAGTAACAGAAGCTTTTGAAACAACTGGACTAGGGAAAAATAAAGCTGAACTTGCTTCCCGTTTATCTATATTCATACGAGAAAATAGTATTCACCCTAACATCGTAAATCCCTTACTGCAGTTACAGGATACTGAAGCGCTAACTGGATTAGCAGAATCAGTTAAGTTAACTGCTAACCAGGTGAAAAATGTTGGAGTAAATGAACTAATAGCATTAAGAAGAAATAATCCAGTTGGTTTTGATAGAATCGTACTTACCGACAAATTGCCTCAGAAAAGCAGGAGCACGGTGGATCAAGCCTTGCAAAATATAACAAGTGCGGTTGCAGGAGAGAAAGTAGGGCCAGAAGAACAATCAGTTAAGTCTTTAGAGCAATCAGAAAAAACAGTACAGCAAGACCACGTTCTGCAGCCAGTTAAGGTAGCTGCAGTAGATGAAGGAAAATCCTTGACCGAGGAAAAAGAGCTGTCAATAGCAGAAGAAGTACAACAAAACGTAAACACGCCTACTACTGCGATAGAAAGGGCAAATTCACAGAAGACATTTGTTGAAAAATTTGGACTTGTAAGGTTGCGTCTGCAGTCTAGGTTAAGAGATGGTGAGAGTATTAACATCGAACAAGAAAGTAGCCATGTCTCTACTAAGGCTTCCCCGCCACCAATAAAAACTAGCGAAGAAGTTGCGTCTGCTATATTAGTTAAAGCCATAAATAATATGCAGGAAGAAATCGAGAAAAAAGGATTGAAAATAAAGGAAGATCACTTTAAAGAAATATTTAATACTATTAAACCTAAGCTCGAAAAACTTGATGTAGGATATCTAGAGAGTAATAGAGAGAAGATTATTGAAGGGATAAAAGGCGCCTTTATGCAAGTTGGTGGGAAAGAAGGATGGTTTTTTAGCAGTAAGTTTGCTATTGCCCCAGAAATGCAACAATTGATCGCTGATGAATGGGTGGGAGAAGTGTTAAAGAAGGAAAGTGAAACGTTTGTAGCAAAGGAAGAAGAAAAAATTAAGAAAGGCCTCTTTTATAATAAGCTAAGCGACTCAGAGTTGGCATCTAAGTTATCACAATTTCTTACATGTAATAACGTTACTGATATTAATAAAAGATTAGGTCGAAGTGATGTTGAGGTAAGCGATGGAAATATTAAAGTAGAGAAAAAACATCTAAAAATACCAGGTGGTATCACAGATAAACAATTGGCTGAGATTAGAAGAATTAATCCTAAGGATTTTGACAGCATGATGTTTCCAAAGAAAGGGCATGAAGTACATCCAGACGAAACACCGGATGTAATAATAAAAAGTAACGTCGAAAAGCTTAAGAGTGGTAAATTCGCTATTAAGAGAAGTGATACAGGGCGTTCGTAAGGTATTGCCTAGAGAGTATATTTTATCTTTGTAATTGTATTGAAAAGGTTAATAATTAAGTGGAATTTGATCCTAATTTTCTATCTCGTATCCAATTTGCTTTTACTATAAGCTTTCACATAGTCTTCCCATCATTTACTATTGGGCTTGCTAGCTGGCTTGCAGTAGTGGAAGCACTATGGCTTAAAACAGGCAATAGCGTTTATCAAGAAATATACAAATTCTGGATTAAAATCTTTGCAGTTACCTTTGGTATGGGCGTAGTGTCAGGTGTTGTAATGTCCTATCAATTTGGAACTAATTGGTCTGGTTTCTCTGATAAGGTAGGTAATGTGATTGGCCCTCTGCTAGGTTTTGAAGTATTAACAGCTTTTTTTCTGGAGTCCTCTTTCCTAGGAATTATGCTATTTGGCTGGAATAAAGTAAGCCCTAGGATGCACTTTTTTGCTACCCTCATCGTAGCAGTTGGCACGCTAATTTCTGCTTTTTGGATTCTTGCTGCTAATAGCTGGATGCAAACTCCAGCTGGTTATGAAATGCGTGCAGATAATATACTTTACCCGATTAATTGGCTAGATATTATATTTAACCCTTCCTTACCATACCGTTTGTGCCATATGATTGCTGCTTCTTACCTAACTACTGCCTTTGTAGTAGCGGGGGTATCGGCTTGGTATCTACTGCATAACCGATTTGTAACTCATGCCAAGATTATGTTTGGTATGGCAATGTTAATGGCGATATTTGTGGCACCGCTCCAACTCTTTATTGGTGATCAGCATGGGCTTAACACTTTAAAATATCAACCAGCAAAAGTTGCTGCGATGGAAGGTATATGGGAAACAGAAAGAGGAGCGGGTTTAAGGCTAATTGGCTTACCTGATGCTAAGTCCGAGCAAACCAAATATGCACTAGAAATACCAAAACTTGCCAGTCTAATACTTACTCATGATCCCAATGGGGAAATTAAGGGACTTAAGGAGTGGAGTGTAAATGATCGCCCGCCTGTAGCAATAGTGTTTTTTTCTTTTCGTATTATGGTCGGCATTGGGATATTGATGATCCTCACTGGTATTATTGCATCGTACCTATATGTACGAAATAAATTATTTAATGCTAGGTGGTTTCAGTATTGGGCAATAACAATGACCCCTGCTGGTTTTATAGCAGTGCTTGCCGGTTGGTTTGTTACAGAAATTGGTAGGCAACCATTCGTGGCATATGGTTTAATCCGAACAGCAGAAGCATCTTCACCTGTGCTTGGACAGTATATATTCATCTCCTTGATTTCTTTTGTGGTAGTTTATACTTTTGTATTTGGCGCTGGTACCTACTATATAATTCAGCTGATCAAGAAAGGTATTCCAGCAAGTGAAGATAAGGAAATATTCGGGCTTCACAGCTTATCTAATCCTTTGGCGGAGGAATAAAAATTATGTTTAATTTTGCACCTTACATGGATTTACCATTAGTTTGGGGTGGGCTGATTGCTACAGCTATAGCACTTTATGTGTTGCTTGATGGCTTTGACCTAGGAATAGGTATCTTATTCCCCTTTGCTCCTACAGAAGATTGTCGTAGTAGAATGATGAATTCAGTTGCGCCATTCTGGGATGGTAATGAAACCTGGCTAGTACTTGGAGGTGGTGGCCTGTTTGTTGCCTTTCCTTTGGCCTATTCTATCTTGTTATCAGCCTTTTACGTCCCCGTCACCCTTATGCTACTTGGCCTAATCTTTCGCGGCATTGCTTTTGAGTTCAGATTTAAGGCTACTGAAGGCACACGTTATATTTGGGATTATTCTTTTCATTTTGGTTCTATTATTGCGGCCTTATCTCAAGGCATTATGCTTGGAGCGTTTGTACAAGGTGTTAAAGTGGATGGTAGAGTATTTGCTGGTGGTGCTTTTGACTATCTTACTCCTTTCTCAATAATGACTGGTATTGCTATGCTTTTTGGCTATGCTTTGCTTGGAGGTACTTGGTTGATTATGAAGACTGATGGGCATACACAAGTGTGGGCACGGAAATCATCTTTATATATTCTGATCTATGTGATGCTATTTATGGGCTTAGTAAGTCTGTGGGTTCCATTTTTAAACGAAAAAATCCGTATCTTCTGGTTTACTATGCCAAATCTTGCTTATTTATCGGTAATCCCAATTTTAACTAGTGTTACGGTATATCTGCTTTTTATGGGCATTTACAAAGATAAAGAAATTCAGCCCTTTATATGCACTATTATTTTATTTGTACTTGGTTATCTTGGCCTCATCTTAAGTATTTGGCCTTTTATCGTACCGTATGATATAACTCTATGGAAGGCAGCAAGTAGCCCTGAATCTCAGTCTCTAACCTTAGTTGGTGCTGCTTTGTTATTACCGGTAATTTTAGGTTATACAATTTATTGTTATTATGTATTCCGTGGTAAGTCGACTCATCACCCAATGTATTAATAAGTTTAGCTCTAAAAAGACCAAACAGTGGGGATGGTTTATAGCCTTATATTTGGCAGGGCTAATAGTTGTACTGTTGATATCTTATATACTTAAAGGGATTATGTTTCTATTTAGTTAGGAGGTTATCGTTAACATATCGCAGAATTATTCCTGACATTCCGAGCGACTAAGTGGCATGCTAATCTAGACTTAAATGCTTCGCTAGCTCCACTTCGGTTGCAATGGCAGAACAAGAATAACTGCGATATGTTTTACCATTATAGTTGTTACATGTGCAATTTTTAAATTATAAAATGCATTTCAGCAGCTGTCACTATAAGGTTAGTTATAAATTATTATCAATACTCGAAAATTGGAAAGATTCCAAGAGCGAGTGTAAAGTCCTCATTACCCGTATAAGGAGAGAAAGTTAAGCTAACTGTACCACATACTCCTACGAAAGCCATAAAAAAGTTACCGTACTCACTAGAATCAATAGTCTTTATTTTATCTATAGCGTTAACGAAATTAGATAACATATATACCTCACATTTAAAGCTAGCCTAGGTATAGGTAGCTAGGCTAGCTCGTTAGTTAAGATTATCTTAAGCTTTTAATAAAGGTTGTAGTTA
>JAJZHL010000074.1 GCA_021804505.1 Pseudomonadota bacterium
GTAGCTATGGAAAACACGATTCATAACGCCTGTACCACGTGTTTCAGTTAAGAATTGTCCATGATAACCAATTAAGCCTCTAGATGGGCCTAAAAAGGTTACTCTAGTTTTTCCGCCTCCAGATGGACGCATGTCAATCATTTCAGCTTTTCGTAATGCAAGGGATTTTACCACCACTCCGACAAACTCATCATCAACATCAATTTGGATTTCTTCAATAGGTTCTAATTTTTTCCCATTTTCATCTTCTTTAAATAACACACGAGGTCTGCTAATGGATAATTCAAAACCTTCACGCCGCATGGTTTCTATTAGTATACCAAGTTGTAATTCCCCTCTTCCAGCAACCTGGAAAGCATCTTTTTCTTCAGATTGGCTAACCCGGAGGGCCACATTGCTCTCAATCTCTTTCATTAACCTATCACCAAGCACCCTAGCTGTAAGCTTAGTTCCTTCCCGTCCCGCCAGAGGGGAATCATTGACGGTAAAAGTCATAGATAGTGTAGGTGGATCTATTGGTAATGAAGGTAGAGCTTCTGTAATTTCGATAGCGCAGATAGTATCAGCAACGGTGGCATTTTGTATCCCTGCAATAGCAACAATATCTCCAGCATATGCAACATCTACAGGTACACGTTCCAGACCGCGGAATGATAAAATCTTGCTTACTCTTGCATTTTCGAGAACTGTATTATCCCTATTTAGTACTTTAACGTTTTGGTTAGTTTTAATAACGCCACTCTGTATACGCCCAGTAAGAACACGTCCAAAATATGGATTATATTCCCTGGTAGTTACTAGCATAGAAAATGGTGCTGCCGCGTCAGCAACAGGAGCAGGTACATGTGATAGTATCAAGTCGAACAGAGGGGATAAATCCTTTTGCGTATCCTCAAGATTGGTAGAGGCAAGGCCAGCGCGCCCTGAGGCGTAAATTATCGGGAAATCTAATTGTTCATCTGTGGCATCGAGAGCCATAAATAGTTCAAATACTTCATCCACAACTTCGCTTATTCTTCTGTCAGGCCGATCAATTTTATTAATAACCACGATTGGCTTTAATCCGAGCTTCAAAGCTTTAGACAAGACAAATTTTGTTTGTGGCATAGTTCCTTCAGAGGCATCTACTAGTAATACTACCCCGTCTACCATTGTGAGGATACGCTCTACCTCTCCACCGAAATCAGCGTGTCCTGGTGTATCTACTATGTTAATACATACTTCTTTCCAAACAAGAGCTGTACATTTTGCTAATATGGTTATCCCGCGTTCTCTCTCAAGATCGTTTGAATCCATGGCCCGTTCTGCTACTGCTTGGTTTGCCCTGAAGGTACCGCTTTGTTTTAACATATTATCAACCAAGGTTGTTTTCCCATGATCAACGTGGGCAATAATAGCAATGTTACGAATTGAGGACATTAGACACCTTATATACAAATAATTTAGAGTTTCGCAATTATAAAATAAAATAGATAAAATGGGAACAAGATTGATGATTTAATTTTCGGTATTGTTAAATAAATATTCCACCCTTGATGAAAATTCGGAGAGATCGGTTTTATAAATTAATTCTAAATAGGTATTGTGGAGGTTACTTATTCTTGTTCTTTAACGAGAGAGTGGATCAACGAGTTCACAGCTTTTTGATGTGCTGCATTTAGGATCTTCATAAAATTTCTAGATACTTCAATGCACATACGTTGATGCTGAGTAAGTGGTGGAGTGACGTTACTTACGTCATCTATTCCTTGGAAAAAATAATCAATCTCTGTATCTAGGGCTTTAGCAACTAAAATTAGTCTACCTATGGATATTCTATTAACACCCTTTTCATACTTTTGTAGTTGCTGATGTGTTATATCAAGCATTTCAGCTAGTTGTTGGCGTGATAGGCCTTTAGCAAGACGTAGAGAATATATTTTTTCTCCTAATAGTAAGTCCACCTTTTGTAGATAGTTATTTTTTCTTGCCATAAGTAACCTGTTATACCATGAAAACAAAAATTGAAATATTTTATAAAGACGAAAATTTATTTACTGTAGCTTCAGGGTATATTAAAAATACTAAATTTGCAAGTATTAAATGTCGAAAAATGGTTAATTCTAATTTATTCATATCCGCGATACAGGCATAATTCATACATATAGGGAGGAAGAACATAGCTTTATTCGTATGAATAAATATCTTATTTTAGAGGTAGTACAATAACAGTTTTAACTTGTATATTGATTCAAAAATTGGAGTGTATATTCTCCATACCACATCCTTCTATATTTCCTTCCAATCTAAATTTTTCTTTGTCCGGAATTATTATAATTAATTTCTCTAATTTTAGATCTTCAATAGCTATAAGCATTGATTTAGTAATCTTTGGGTTATCCGTATATTTAATTTCAAACCCTAATTTTTGGTATCTTTAAGTATAAATAAGTCTAGTTCCGCTCCACCTTGTGTGCTCAAAAATAGCAATCAATATTTTCTACTGCTAAACTTATTTCTTCTAGTGCCATGCATTCCCAAGAGGACCCTAATTTAGGATGGTTTAATAAATCATTATAATAATTTATACCAAGTATAGTATGTTATATACCACTATCTCTGAAATAGATTTTTGGTGATCTTATCTATCGCTTAGAAAGGTTTTCAAACCGAGGTGATAACCTTCTGATCATAAATGTTCCTGTTAATATATCTAAGTAACGATCGGAAGTTTTATAACTAATGTTTATTGAACGACCTATTTCAGGTACATTAAATATTTGGCCATAGTAATGAGCGAGCATAGTCCAAAATCTTCTCCTGGTTTGCGATAATATATCGCGAAGCCAAGATTTCGGGAAACCGCCTCTACACCATAATAATCTAGGATTATCAATTTCATGCATAGCAAAAGGAGTCATTTCTATGTAACTTATTTTTCCAGCAAGTGTTTCAATTGTTTGTCTTATTAATTCTTGCGAGGCACTTCCTAATATTAGAATTTTTTTCTGGATATTTATCAACTAAAACTCTTAAGTAGGGGAATAATTCTGCTGTTCTTTGTATTTCATCAATAATTATCAGACCTTCTAAAGGTTCAAGAGTTAACTTTGGATTATCAAGTTTTGATAAATCTAGAGGGTTTCTTCCAAGCCAAAAAAATGAGTGTGTAACGTACTTCATTCTGAATATTGCTTAGCTACACTAGTTTTCCTGCACTGCCTTGGTCCAAGTATAAGTACAAATTGAATTAACTAAAAAAGCTTGATCAATAGCAGCAAGATAATATTTTCTTTGCAGCATAACCATGTAAATTAGACATTTAAAGTCTATATTGCAAGGACAAAATATTTATGCAATTATTTTACTAGGAATTTTGAATAATGCTTACCTAGTGCCATAATTGCACTGCATTCCTGTGCAAATAGTTGGCAATATAAAACCTTTTGCAATATAACCTGGTAGCTTTAGCATTTCTTGCTTTAGTTCTGCTTCTACTCCAGGAGCATAAAATTGGCGATCAACTAGATAAGCAGTAACGGAGGCTCCATTCTGGTATAAAGTATCAAAACCTGGTTTATTACCTATATATCTCCCAGTTCTAGGCCAGTGATATGCATGAGTTACTATAGCAATTTTAGCATTAGTGAGATCAATTTTGCCTTGTTCGAATTGCTGTTTTAGAGCTATAAATTGACCGCCTGTATGCATTTCCCCCTCAGGTAGAGAGAAAATATAAAATTTTTCTTTTGGATAATCTTTAATTTCTCCTTTTGATAGGACATCTTGCAGAACTTCATTATCCTCATTGACGCCATTAAACAGAATAATAGGACCGTGATGCTCAATGTCTTCATCTGTTAAGGCGCTTTCTAGTTTATTAAGATTCTTTGCTGTAGCTTGGCGAGCGATAGATATACCAAGTCTCATTCTATCATATCCATCATTAATGTCGGCGCCATTTATATCTTGTGCTAAGGGATTTATACGAGTTTTCCTATATGAGTATCTGGCTGAAAGAACCCATACATATTTTAAATTACTGTCTACCTCAGGATTTAAGTGCGAATGAATTTGTTGTATTTCTGAAATAAACTCCGCATAAATATTTTTATCACCTGGTTTAGTGTCATAAGACTCTAGATTGGTAATAATCTTATTAAAATCAGTTGCTGTTTTAGATGGGTTAGGAATAGTACAGCTAGAGTAAGCAGAAAAGGAAAGTAACCCGGCAAGCAGAGCTAAAATAATAGTTGATAAGACTTTTGGCCGGTATGAATTGATTATTTTTCTATTATTATTTGTAGCTTTATTCATTATATTGTCTCCAGGCACATAGCTATCCCCATACCTCCGCCAATACAAAGCGTTACTAACCCTTTTCTAGCGTTAACCTGTCGCATTTGGTGAATGAGAGTAACAAGAACTCTTGCCCCGCTTGCTCCTATAGGATGACCGATCGCCACTGCTCCACCATTCATATTCACCTTCGTAAGATCCCAATCCATCTGTTGGTTCACGTAAATTGATTGGGCAGCAAAAGCTTCATTTACTTCTATCACGTCTAAATCATTCACATTCCACCCAGCCTTTTTTAGAGCTTTGCGTGAGGCTGGTATTGGGCCTGCTCCCATAATTTCTGGATCTACTCCAGCACTTGCGCATGCGACAATTCTAACTAACGGTTTTAGATTATGTCTTTTTAGAGCCTCTTCAGATACCACCATTAAACAAGCAGCGCCATCATTAATAGAAGAAGCATTACCGGCAGTTACGGTACCTTCTGTTTCGAAGGCTGGGCGCAGTTTAGCTAAGGCCTCTAGTTTAATATCTGGTCTAACACATTCATCTTGTTCAAATATTACCGTATCCTTTTTTATTTTAACTTCTATTGGGAGAATTTCGTTTTTGAATCGGCCGGCTTCCCTAGCTATAAGGGCTTTTTGATGTGATTTTAAGGCAAATTCATCTTGCATTTCCCTAGTAATATTAAATCTTTTGGATATATTTTCCGCAGTAATTCCCATCAGTTTATTAGAGAATACATCGGTTAAACCGTCATACTGCATCAAATCAACCATTTTTAAGTCGCCTAGCTTGTGACCTGCACGAATATATGCACCGTGCAGTCCTAAGGACATATTTTCTTGTCCTCCCGCTATAATAATTTCATTATCCCCAGCAATAATTGAGCTTGCTGCCAGGCACACCGTTTTTAGGCCAGAACCGCAGACTTTGTTAACAGTATAAGCTGTAACTTCTTTGGGTATCCCTGATTTGATCAAGGCTTGTCTTGCGGGGTTTTGTCCAGCTCCTCCGGTAAGCACTTGCCCCATTATTACCTCATCTATGAGAGCAGGGTCAACTTTGCTGTCTTTTAGTATTGATGCAATCATGATAGCACCAAGCTCGCTTGCAGGTATTGAAGCTAGACTACCAAGTAGTGAACCTACCCCAGTTCTTTTTGCATGTGTTATATAAACTGCTTTTGTACTCATTTCGCGTACTCCTTAAATAAACTATGAACTTTATCGTTGATCAAATAACTAATATGACCCCCTTCTA
>JAJZHL010000075.1 GCA_021804505.1 Pseudomonadota bacterium
TGATATTGATTTCTGTCAGGAAAGGAGGGAAGAAGTCATTAATTACGTACGCCATAAATACGGAAATGACAGAGTTGGCCAAATTATAACCTTTGGTAAGATGCAAGCAAAGGCAGTGATTAAAGACGTATCCCGGGTTCTTGGCTTACCTTACAAATATGCAGAACGCCTTACAGAGCTCGTTCCTTTTAACGCCGTTACGCCAGTAACATTAAATCAAGCTATAAATGAGGTAAAAGAGCTGGGTTCTGCAGCACGAGGAGATGGCCTTTATAACTTAAATGGCCAAGAAGAATTGCTAAAGCAAGTACTAGAAACTTCGTTAGTTTTAGAAGGCCTACATAGGCATGCTTCAACCCACGCAGCAGGTATTGTCATTGCTGGGAAAGATTTAGTTGAGATCCTACCTGTATATCAGGACCAAAACTCTGATATGCTGGTAGTGCAATATTCGATGAAATATGCGGAGATTGCAGGATTAATAAAATTTGATTTCTTAGGCTTGCAAACTTTAACAGTTATCACCAAGTGTTTAGAATTACTAAAACAGCACGGTATAAATATAGATTTTGATAATCATTTATATGACGACCCAGCAACCTATCAACTGCTTTGTAGTGGCAAAGGAGTAGGAGTATTCCAGTTTGAAAGTGCAGGTATGCAGGATACTCTAAGGCGTCTTAAGCCAGATTCCATACAAGATATAATCGCACTTGGTGCATTGTATAGGCCGGGACCTATGGATAATATCCCCACCTATATAGCTTGTAAACATGGCTTGCAGCAGCCAGATTATATCCACCCAACGCTTCTGCCCGTATTAAAGGAAACTTATGGAGTGGTTATATACCAAGAACAAGTATTAGAGATAGCAAAAATAATAGCTGGTTATAGCCTAGGTAGCGCCGACTTACTACGTAGAGCTATGGGTAAGAAAATTAAATCAGAAATGAAGGAACAAGAAGCTATTTTTGTTAAAGGAGCCATAGCAAATAATATTTCACGCACGCAAGCTGAATCCATTTTTGAAACAGTAGCCAAATTCGCTGGATATGGTTTTAATAAAGCACATGCAACGGCTTATGGCGTAATATCATACCAAACGGCCTATTTAAAAGCCAACTTTCCCGCGGAGTTCTTAGTTGCATGTTTAAATCTAGAACTTAATAATCATGACAAGATAAATCTTTTTATTCAAGAAGCTAAAAATAATAACATTCCAGTTTTGCCACCTAATATTAATCGCTCTGAAGGCTACTTTAGTATTACCATTGCAGAAAAAAAATCTATATTATTTGCTTTAGCTGCTATAAAAAGCGTCACAGTGAATTTTGGCAAAATAGTATCAGAAGAAAGGAAAACAAATGGAGAGTTCAACTCTATTCTAGACTTTATCGAAAGGATACCACCAAAAGCTATTAACAGAAAATTATTAGAGAATTTAATTAAAGCTGGCTGTTTTGATACATTACACCCTAATCGTAATCAGCTACTTTTAAGTATCCCAAGTCTACTAGCCTATTCTGCCTCACATCATGAGGAAAGATCCTCTTCTCAGCTGAGCTTGCTTCAGGTTAAATCTTCAGGCTTACAAGTGCTACTTGAAGCTGAGCTATTAGATACAGCTATATTAGCTGGCTATGAATTTGAGGCGCTAGGCTTATTTGCAACGATTCATCCTTTAACACGATATCATAATTTACTAGAACAGCTGGGCACTATTAGCTCCCTTGGTCTGCAAAACGATTTACCAGTAGGTACAAGACAGATCAAAATTGCAGGTGTTATTCAAAAGAAAGACTCTAGAATGTCTGCTCGTGGTAGATTTATTACTCTACAATTATCAGACCAGCATGGGATTTTTGAGCTTACTATTTATAGCGAGGAAATATTAAAGAACTTTGATCATTTACTTGATATACAAAGCTTAGTTGTTGCACACTGTGACCTGTTTAAAGATGCAGGAGGAGTGAAGTTAATCGCTAAGAGCTTTATGACAATCGAGGACAGTGTTAATCAAAAACAGCTAGATCTAAAACTATATCCGCAAAGCCATTCTGAATTACTTAAAATTGTGGAACTGCTTCAAACTCGTATTGCGCATGGTGAAGGTGCTAATTCTACCAACACTGACCTCACCTTACTACTTTCTGTTAACCAGGATAGTAGCTTTATTGCTAAAGTTAATTTACCTAAAGTCTTTTGCTTACAACCACAAGATTTTGAATTTTTAAATCAGTTTACTAAGGATAATAGCCAAAGAAACTAGATTATTTTGAACGACAATAAGCAAACGTAGTAGGAAGTTAATGCAGTTTGGGATGTCTCATTCCTGCTGCTTTCTTGTCATCCCAGCAAAGGCTGGGATCCAAGAAATCAAGCTATTATGGTGGCTTCCCACCGTAACTAGAATGACAGCTAGAATAACCAGGGTAAAAAATGACAGTTTCTAACTCTCAGGAGTGTCACCAAAGAAATTTGCTAAGGTATTACCCAATAATTCCATGCACTTTCCCGCGTATTCATAGTTAATACAATTATTCTCAATCACACTTAACATAATAGATTCAGGAACTGGTTCAGGTGTAAAAGGTGTACCATCTTTAGTTGGTATAGTGCTAACAATTTTTTGCAGTATTTTCCATACTTCTTCGGTAAATTCTCTTGTACAACGGCTTTTATTTTCCTGTTCTTCACTCCTACTCTCGACTAATGTATGAATAAGCCATGGAAAAAGTTCTATACCATACTGCTCTCTTGTGTAGGAGGCTAGTTGTATATTAAACCAGCTATTATAGTATTCTTTTAACAAATCTTGCATTGATAGTTCTTCTTCTATTATATCACTAATTTGGCTTTTAGTTTCGATATCATTTTTGGAGTAAGGGTTTGAGTCATTTTCATATAACATCCTTAATACTTTATGAAAAAGCTCATGTATAATAGTAGAAGTTAAGGGGGCTATATGTCCTGAGGAAGTACGGTGTATGTAAGGGCTCAGGCATATTTTGTCACTATGGTGATAAAGTGCACCTTTGATAAAAAGTTCTTGCGATTCCCTCAAAAATCTAAAGGGGTCTATATAAATTTCTTGGTTAGTATTGTCATATATGTAGTTCAATACTCTTGCAATAGTAGGGCTGGCACCCACAATTTTATGAAGATCATAAAATTCTTTAAGTAGCTCTTCTGTACGCTTGGGAGAAAAATTTTGGTGAATAAAAGTATTGCTTATTAATTTGAGAACGATTGGCTCCATTTCCATATCTTCTTGTAAAAACTTCTCTAGAGAAATATACTGTGCCTCTCTCACTTCTTTAACTAATAATGGATGGTTTTTTGTAAAATCTTTTGGGAACCATCTAATATTAATAGCTTTTAAATCTAGTCCATTGTCTATTAAGTATCTAACGAATTCAGCTTGTTTTGCTATAAACTTTGGGCTTGGCTCTAATTTACCAGTAGCAATAGAATATTCTGATGGTGATGTTGATATTACTGATATAAACATATCTAGAACCGGTACCTTCTGAGCACACATCATCTTAAATTGTCCACTAGTTAATCCCAATAAATCAAGAGACTTTACATCCTTTTGACTTTCAATAATTAACTGAAGATTATCTTTGACGTAGTTTCTTCCGACATCATGCAAGGATTTCATTGTTTCTCTTTTTTTATTTAAGAGAATATCTAATGTTTTTTGTTGATCAGTAAGTTCTGAATTTGGCTGAGCCTCTTCTCTAATAGCCAAATGTTCATTATTAACATTTGTAGAACTGGCTAATAAATTTTGAGCTGGAGTATCAAGCACTTTTTCTTTTGCTCTTACACTGTGATAATGCATAATATTATATTTTTTAAGAATGCTCATCTTATAAAGACCTTGATAATAATAGTCAATACCGTACTAACTGAATATATTATAAATACATAAAATCACTCATGTTTTCATTTATGAAATTACTTAAATAAACTCGTTTCCAGCCGTAGCTACACTATGGCCGGTATAAATTAGGCTAAACTTATATTTTAAAGGTCTTTGTGAGGAGGCGTAGTTGTGCGTACTCTATTATTACATGTTTTAATGTAACCTATGCAGTTAATTCTAAACCTCAGACAACTTTTGCGCCTCATCTGCGGAAATTAAAGCTTCCACAAATTCGTCTAATTGCCCGTTTCGGACCACATCATCAATCTTATAAAGAGTCATATTAATCCGATGATCTGTTACTCTGCCTTGAGGAAAGTTATACGTTCGGATTCTTTCAGACCTATCGCCAGAACCAACTTGCCCTTTACGTGACTCTGCCCTTTGCATATCTCTTTTATTACGTTCAACTTCATAGACTCTTGAACGCAGAATCTTCATAGCTTTAGCTTTATTTTTATGCTGTGATTTTTCATCCTGCAAAGCCACTACCACGCCTGTAGGTAAGTGCGTGATCCTTACAGCAGACTCCGTAGTATTAACGTGCTGCCCTCCAGCACCAGAGGCACGATAAGTATCAATTCTCAAGTCCTTATCCTCTATGACTATATCCACGTCCTCAGCTTCGGGTAGCACAGCTACTGTTGCTGCTGAAGTATGTATCCTACCACTTGATTCTGTTTCAGGAACTCTTTGTACTCTATGAACACCAGATTCAAATTTTAATTTGGAGAAGACGTCTCGTCCACTTATGAGTGCACTTGCTTCTTTATACCCTCCAATGCCTGTAGAAGAAATAGATAATATTTCAAAGCGCCAATGTTTTAATTCCGCATATCTCTGGTACATATTGAATAAATCAGCTGCGAATAAAGCTGCTTCCTCTCCACCACTACCAATTCTGATCTCAATAATAGCGTTCTTACTATCCGCTTCGTCTCTTGGCAATAAAGAAAGTTTCACCGCCCTTTCCAGCTTTGGAAGTATATTTTCTATACGATGTATTTCATCATATATCATCGTATGTGTCTCACTATCGAGATTTGGCTCTAGGGCCAAGGATTTTGTCTCTTGGAGATCGTGGATGGCCTTATTATATTCAACAATTCTCTCTACAATTGGTTCAAGCTCAGCATATTCTTTGGATGCTTTGACAAACTCATCCCCGCTTAAAGCGGTAGATAGCTTTTTGGATAAATCCTGATGTTTTTCTAGAATTTTGGCTAGATTAGCTGAAAAACTCATATCACTACACTAGCATCATAGCTGGGTTTTCAATATATTTCCTAAACGACGCTAGAAATTTCGCCCCAACTGCGCCGTCAACCACTCGGTGATCAGAGGAAAGCGTCACGTTCATAAGAGTAGCTATTTTAATTTGGTCATTTTCAACTATTGGGCGCGGCGCACTTGCCCCTATTGCAAGGATACAACTCTGAGGGGGGTTAATAATGGCGTTAAACTGCTGAATGCCATACATACCAAGGTTAGATACACTAAAACCACCCCCTTGAAACTCTTCTGGGATCAGCTTATTATCACGCGCTTTTTTAATCAACGCTTGC
>JAJZHL010000076.1 GCA_021804505.1 Pseudomonadota bacterium
ATCTAGATTAATGTGGTATTAGATCCTGAATTTATTTTAGGATCTCTACTTTCATTCCCGCCGCAGCAGGAGATAACATAGTCGCTATGAATCTACTCTTTCAGCGCTTTTAGCCCTTCTGCCAAGCCTTTTATGGAAATAGGAACATGTACTTGCTGTCCACTAGAATTGATAAGCGCTATAACATTATTTTCGTTAGATAAAATTGTTGCTAGTTCTTTTTCAGATACCACAGCAAGAGCCTGGCAATATTCTTTATTGCAGGAAACATATTTACCTGGTGAGAGTAGTTGCTTGTCACTAATAATTGAAGTTCCAGTGGCTATAGTTACATCTGCTGGAATTATCTGCATCATTTGTAATTTTCTTTCCTTACCTACGCCAAAATATCCTATCTGAAATATAGCTAGGTTTTTAGTTTTCTCTTTTTCGGTAGAAGTAAGAGATTGGGTTAAAAAACAGATTTGTTTTTTATTTGCATCTTCTGTACAAGTAACTCCCCAATCAATAAATTTTTGCCCTTCTTTTACGTTAGCATAAACTCTTTCGGAATTAACAAAAAATAAACTACCAGCAATTGCTACAATACCTGCACTAACAAATAGTAGCTTTTTTATATAATTTATCATGATTAATGACCTTTATTTATCAGGTGTATATGGTGGGCGATGACAGACTCGAACTGCCGACCCTCTCGGTGTAAACGAGATGCTCTACCAACTGAGCTAATCGCCCTTTTACTGATTTCTCCGCATCAATATGCAATAGTTTTATGAAAAAAGCAAGAGATTTATAAGTATTTACTTATTTGGCAGTATGATGAGGTGGTTCTCTTTCCATAATTCCTGGTATATAGTAGGGTCTACATTACCGCCAGATAGCAGAACTAATAGGGTTTTAGGGCTGGACTGCTTCCTCAACCATTGAGTCACACCTACCATATTCAATGCACATGATGGTTCGCAGGTAATTTTTAATAAATGGGAAAGCCAAGCCGTCCAGTAACATATAGACTTTTCGTCCGCAAGAAAGAAGTCATCCAACTTTCTTAAATAATTGAAGGTACGCGGAGACACACCTAAAGCGCGCAATCCATCAGCTATGGTATTTGGGGAATCCTTAAATCGATGTATAGAACCTTGCTTAATCGATAAATAAGCGTCATTAGCGCTTTCTGGCTCTGTGCCTATCAATAGGCTAGATACAGATAGGGCTTCTTTTGCCAAGTATGCGCCAGATAATAACCCGCCTCCGCCACATGAAGCAAAAATTGCATCAGGTGGAGATTCGAGTTGCTGCAAGGCTTCATAACATAATGTTCCTGCTCCTGCAATAGTGGAGTCGCTATCAGAAGGGTGCATATAGTAATATCCTTCATTAATATCATTATACGCTCTATCTTCTGCTTCCTGCCTGGTTGGAGTTAGGATTAACTCCGCTCCATAGGACTTTGCTATTTGTTGCTTAATAGCACAAGTGTTGCTTGGTAGATAAATTCTTGCATGCAGATGTAAAATTCTGGCAGCATAGGCAAGGCCAATCCCATGATTTCCTGTGCTATATCCAACAATTTTAGTAGGTAAATGACCGTGCTCTTTGAGTTCAAGCAAGTGATTTAGTACGCCGCGAATTTTAAAAGCACCAGTTTTTTGCAATATTTCTGCTTTGAAAAATATTTGATGTCCTAAAAGTGTATTCAATATCTCAGACTTGACAATTGGTGTGATATGTAAATATGGCTGTATTCTATTACTTGCAATTGATATAGGATTGTCTTGTTGAAGTGACACTTTCATACGTATAGAGTTAGAAGTAGATATAAATAATTCTAGAAATTTCTTATTAACTTGAAATATTATTGATAGGGTATTATATAGCTAGAAATTACTTTAGTATATAAATTTCTTAAGGTTTAGTATGTCAGATAAAGATAGGTTACCTCTGCTCGCATTAAAAGATATGGTAATATTTCCAGGTATGATAGTGCCAGTATTTGTTGGTAGGCCTAAATCATTGCAAGCCCTGTCCTATGCTAGATCTATAGAGGATGATAATAACAAATATGTGTTATTGGTACTGCAGCGGCAACAAAATCAGGCACTTCCTGATATTAAAGATCTATATACAGTAGGGGTACTCGCCAAAATTATTCAAACAGTTAGATTGCAGCAAAATAGTGCAAAGATTTTAGTGGAAGGTGTTCATAGAGTTCAATTACACAACATTACTAATGATCAGATTTTTGAAGCTGATTATACTATAATGCCTGATGTCCAAGATGATATGGAGATCGAGGATTTAAAAAATGCAACGTATGATGTCATTGAGTTATTCACTGAATATGCGAAAGGGCAAAAAAACCTTAATCCAGAGATTATTGAGGTAGTCAAACAAGAAGTGCAGAATGATCCTAAAGGGTTTGGTTATATTACTAATCTTTTAGCCTCACATCTAAATATATCGTTAACAATCAAGCAATCGATTTTAGAAGAAAGCAATTTACAGAGGAAAATTAAAATTCTTACAGAAGCTTTAACTTCTGGTATTGCGCAAGCCGAAGCAGAACAAGCTTTGCAACAAAGAGTAAAAAAGCAAATCGACAAGACTCAGCGGGATTATTACTTAAACGAGCAAATGAAGGCTATACAAAAAGAGCTCGAGGTTGATAAGTCTGATTTCCAAGAATTAGAAAAAAAGATTCAAAGTGTAAAACTTTCAAAGGAAGCTAGAGAAAAGGCGGATTCTGAGTTAAAAAAACTAAAGCTTATGAACCAGATGTCTGGCGAGTCTTCGGTTATACGTAATTACCTCGATGTACTCCTTGCTATGCCGTGGGGAAAATATGAGCATAGTAAAATTGATGTGAATAAAATCCAAAGAGTATTAGATAAGGACCATTTTGGTCTAGAAAAAGTTAAAGAACGGATTATAGAATATTTGGCAGTTTTGCAGCGTTCCAAAAAAATAAAAGGGCCAATATTATGTTTAATTGGTCCTCCAGGAGTTGGTAAAACATCTCTAGTAAAATCAATTGCAGAAGCGATGGATAGAAAATATGTTAAATTTGCTCGGGGGGGCATAAGAGATGAATCAGAAGTCCGGGGCCATAGACGTACATATTTAGGCTCTATGCCAGGTAAAGTTATTAATCTCATTAAAAAATGTAAAACTAGTAACCCTGTGATGTTACTTGATGAGATTGATAAAATGGGTTCGGATTTTAGGGGAGACCCTGCATCTGCCTTGCTTGAAGTTCTTGATCCAGAGCAAAATAGTCATTTTGTCGATCATTATCTAGAAGTTGAGTATGACCTTTCAAATGTAATGTTTATCGCAACCGCCAACTCTTATGATTTACCGCGCGCATTGCTTGACCGAATGGAGGTTATTAATGTTTCTGGGTATGTGGAGGAAGAGAAATTACAAATTGCTAAAAATTATTTGATCCCTAAGCAGCTTAAATTGCATAAAATCAAAAAGAAAGAACTTGTTATTAGCGATGATGTAATCATGGAGTTGATTCGCTATTATACCAAAGAGTCAGGTGTAAGGGGGCTTGAAAGAGAGATAGCAGCTTTAACCAGAAAAGCTTTGAGGAAGATTTTAAGTAATAAGGATGTAACACAAATATCTATCAAGCCAGAAGATCTAGAAGAATATCTAGGTGTACGAAAATACAATTTTGGTTTAGCTGAAAAAGAAGACCAAATAGGTCTTACTACCGGACTTGCCTATACAGAAGTGGGTGGTGAATTATTAACAATTGAGGCTCTATCATTTCCTGGGAAGGGAGAAATTAAGACTACAGGTAAGCTTGGAGATGTCATGAAAGAATCAGCCCAGGCAGCTTACAGTTGTTTCCGCTCTAAGGCTGAACATTATGGCTTGAATTATGAGAAATATAAGGATCTAGACATACATATACATGTGCCTGCAGGGGCAATTCCGAAAGATGGACCATCTGCTGGATGTGCTATATTTACTACAATAGTATCACTTATGACCAAAACTCCAGTAAAGCGTACTGTAGCGATGACTGGCGAGATTACCTTAAGGGGTATGGTATTACCTATTGGAGGCTTAAAAGAAAAATTATTAGCTGCTAGCCGGGGTGGTATAAAAACTGTTTTAATACCTAAGGAAAATATAAAAAATTTGAAGGATATTCCGCAGAACATCAAGGATAGTTTAGAAATTATACCAGTATCAAATATTGATGAAGTATTAAGCCAAGCTTTAGTAAATAATAATTTTATTATTTCGAATTAAATGTTACCATGTTGGAACTTAAGAACTCTTAGGCTCAGAATTTGGTAAATAATTATGGATATAAAATTAAAAAATACGGCTAATTCTTACGGACTGGCTGTAAAGCTTTTCCACTGGATAATGGGCATAATGCTACTTGGCATGGTTGTCGTTGGTTTCTCCATGTCAGCTATTGAAGATCCTTTGATCAAAGACAAAGTTTATAATTTTCATAAAGCAACTGGTGCGCTACTATTATGCTTAGTAACCTTAAGGTTGCTGTGGAGATTGGTAAATGTAAAAGTATTTTTGCCAGCTGATTTGCCTCAATGGCAAAAAACTGCGGCAACGGCAAATATAAATGCCCTTTACATTTTTATGTTTCTAATGCCTATTAGTGGCTTCTTGATGACTATCTTGTCAGGTCGTAGTATAGATGTGTATGGACTATTTACCATTGACTCCTTTATCCAAAATGCTACTTTTGCTAGTGCATTTTATAAAACCCACGTAGTTTCAGCTTTTATAGTTGTTGGGCTTGTGGGTTTGCATATTCTAGCATCATTACAACACCATTTTATTAGACGAGATGATGTTTTGAAGAGAATGTGGTTTTAATAAACCTTGATGTCATTCCTGCACTCCCTTTGTTATCCTAGTTTAAAACAGGGATCCAGGAAAACTTTACAGACTAGATTTTCGCCTTAGCTAAAATGATATAGAAGAGTACTAATAACTTTACCCTAATCCAAATAAACTTTTTGCATAGTTTTACTCACACTAATTACTTCCTCAGTCAAATCTTCTAGCGTAGCATTGTTATCAGATAATAACCTGAGTCTTAGATAATCGCTTATTGCCTGAGTAAAATCATCAATTTTGTTACGGAAAAAGTGATCGGCCCCTTGGATGATTTTATAATCCACAGTTATATGCCTTTGTTTAGATAGTTTATGCGCAAGCTCTAATACTGATTCTTCTGAGACAATACTATCACTATCACCTTGTACTATGAAACCAGAGATAGGGCATTGGGACAAGAAAGAAAAGTCATATTTATTGACAGGTGGAGACACTGCAATAAAATTAGTAATCTCTGGTCTTCTCATAATTAATTGCATTGCTATCCATGATCCAAAAGAAAAGCCAGCTATTAAATTCATGCTACCAGATGGGTTATTGATCTGTAGCCACTCAAGTGCCGTAGCAGCATCAGTCATTTCTCCCACACC
>JAJZHL010000077.1 GCA_021804505.1 Pseudomonadota bacterium
GATCAAAATTCAAACAGTATTTCTTTTTAAAGTTCTCATGGGAATTTAAGTTATCCTTTGATACTCCAACTATTACGGCATTCATTTTTTCGAATTCTGGCTTTAATTTATTGAAATCATTGGCTTCGATAGTACACCCTGGCGTATCATCTTTGGGATAAAAATATAGTACAACAAATTTGCCTGATAAAGTTGATAAACTTATGCTAGTGGTGTCGCCGGTCGGCATAGAAAAATCTGGAGCCTTATCACCTGTTTTTAACTTCATATTGACTCTCTTATATAAAAAATTTAAGTTTGCTGAAGATCCGCAGCACTAGACCATTTATAAGCCGTCGTATCGCTAAATATCTGACGCAATAGTTGATTATTCAGCGCATGGCTTGTTTTGTAACCTACTATCTCACCCACTATGTTGGCCCCAGAACTATACATATCACCAAACAAATCGAGAAGCTTATGACGTACGAATTCGTCGCTATACCTTAAACCGTCTTGATTCATTACTATGTCTTTATCTATGCCTATGGCGTTCTCTAAAGATGCACCAAGTGCTAGTCCTTTACTTTGCAGATATTCTAATTCATTTACAAACCCAAAAGTCCTGGCATCAGCAATAGTATTTTTAAAGGATTCGTTTTTGGAGAATATTAGACTCTGTCTGCCTATTACTTTGCTTGTATAATCTACAGTTAAATTCACAGTCATGTTGTTTGCAGGTGTACATACTAGCTCAGAGTCATTATTAGTTACTCTAACGGTCTTTAGAATTTGTAAATATCTTTTTGGAGTGTTTTGTAACTTCTTTCCGGCACATTCTATCATGAAAACAAAAGCTTTACTACTACCGTCCATTATAGGCACTTCTGGGCCATCTATCTCAGCTATTACGTTATCTATACCGCACCCCCAAAGGGCTGCCATTAGGTGTTCAATGGTAGAAACTTGAACATTATGCTCATTCTTGATAGTGGTCGATAAAAATGTTGCTGAAACATTTTGATAAGTAGCTTGTATAGAGTTTATTTCCTCTCTTACATCAGTTCTAACAAATACTATGCCTGTATTAGCCTTAGCCGGTTTTAAAGTTAGCTGAGTGACTTTGCCTGAGTGAACACCGATTCCATAGCAACTGACAGGTTTAAGTAACGATACTTGCATTTATTATTAACTCTCTTGAGACTCTAAGAAATAAAAGTCATTTTAGTATTTCAATTTATGATTAGCAAGTGATTTTATGTTACAAAATATTTCACCGTAGCGTGCTGTAAGTTCTGATTTTTAAACTGTGTATTGCTTTGAATCCCAGATAAACAGAAAGACGTTCTATAATTATTTGCTGCTGAAATGATAACTCTAGCTCTATACTCGAATTTTCTACTTGTACGTGCAAAATATTAATGAGTTGACCATTTTGCTTAATAGTAGAAATCTTCCAAGGAGTAGTTTTTGTACTGAATTTCGTTCCAACAATTTTACCCCAATTCATGATTATTTCAGCCAGCAATGGATGCTGCTTAGTGAATATTTTTTTAATTATCGTATTTAAGTCGTTGCTAAGTAATTTCATCTTGAAAAATGAATAAGTAATATAGAAACCATAAATAAAGCTATAATTGTTGATATAATTGGAAAATATAAAGAGAGAACTGAAAGTAGCATAAGAAATATATTACACATAGTTATTTTTAGTACTATTTGCTGATGATTCATACCGTTTTTAACGGCCTGTTGAAAAAAATGCTTTAAATGAGGTTGCCAGATCTTTTCTTTATTAGCTATGCGAATGAATAGGGTAATCAGACCATCTGCGATATAATACAAGCTAGCGATAAATGATGAAATGAATAAATCAGTACTAGATGCAGAGATGGTCAATAAACATAGTCCCAAAGTAAAACCCAAACCTATACTCCCTATATCTCCTAGAAAAATCTTGGCTGGATGCCAATTAAATATTAAAAAACTCAAACTGCTTGCTAGGATCATTATGTTAAGAGCAATAAGCATATTTGCGTTTATTATTTCATTAGGCCTTAAATAGCATAATATCAACATAGTAATAGATAAATGTATGGATTCTGCACAACTAATACCGTCAATTCCATCAAGAAAATTATATATATTGATGCAGGTAGCTAAGACTAGGACAGATATTAGAAAATCTACGTAGTATGGTAATGTATTATGAAACAATAGAGCAGGCGATAAATATAATACTGCTATTATAGAGCAAGTGAAATGAGTAATTAGTCTAATGTAAACCGGGATAGCAATTAAGTCATCAAGAAATGATACGACAGAAAGTATGATTAATAAAGGTACGATTTTAGCAGAATAAATTAGAGAGCTAGTAATAAAGTATTCATATGAAATAAGGCCAATTACTATGGCCAGCATTATGGCAAGCCCGCCACCTCTTGGGGTAATTTTATTGTGAGCTCTACGCTGATCCGGTACGTCAACTATTCCAAAGGAAGGAAGGCTTCGTACCAATATCCAAGTTAAAATGGCTGTTGCTACGAAGGAAAATAAAAATAGTAAAATATAGGCTTGGTAGTTCATAATAATATATTAGACTTAAAACTAAAATACTCATTAGCAGTAATTATTACATGATCATGTACTGCTATATTCATATGAGAGCACATAACAACTATTTTATTAGTTAACTCAATATCCGCAGCTGAAGGGGTGCTGACCCCGCTAGGATGGTTATGTACCAATATAATGGCGCTCGCCTCATTCAAAAGTGCCCTCTTCACTACTTCTCTAGGATATATGGTTGCTTGGTCTACAGTACCACGACTTAGCATTTCATCCGCTATTAGTATATTTTTCTTGTTTAAAAATAAAATGCGAAATTCTTCAATTTTCATGCTTCCCATGGTTGCTTTTAAATAATCCATTAGCATGCTCCAAGAACTTATAATATTTTGATTTACTACACCCTGTTTTAATATTCTATTGACGAGTTCACGCATTGTAACAAAATTAGTATATAGCAACTCAGTGGTTCCTTTAACGCTTAGTAATTTTTCTTTATCGATATTAATTAAATTAGCAAAATTGCCAAACTTCTCTAATAATTCTTTTGCAAGCGGTTTTACATCTTTGCGTGGTATTGCAAGAAACAGTATTAACTCAAGCAATTCATAATCTGCTAAACTTTCTTCAGAGCCGATAATACGCTCTCTTAAACGTTTCCTATGACCAAGGTAATGAGGACTATTATCGGGCATAACTCTATATTTTATAAGGCGGATATAATAAATTTTTTGGAGATAATGTGAAAATCTCAAAACCATCCTTAGTTACACCCAGACTGTGCTCAAATTGTGCAGATAATGATTTATCACTAGTCGTTACGGTCCAGCCATCTAGCCTGCTTAAATGCGTCGCGTAATGGCCTGCATTTACCATAGGTTCAATAGTAAAGAACATGCCTTCTTCTAGTACTAGGCCCGTCCCTGCTTTACCGTAATGTAAGATTGTTGGTTCGGTATGGAAGATACGGCCTATACCATGTCCAGTATAATCTCTGACTACAGAGTAATTATGCTTCTCAGCATAAGATTGTATAGCATTGCCTATATCACCCAGATGTACCCCTGGTTTTACCTTCTCAATTCCTATCATCATAGCCTCGTAAGTAACTCGCGTAAGACGTTGTGCTTTAATACCTACCTCACCTACATAATACATTCTGCTAGTATCACCGTGCCATCCGTCAACAATTACTGTAACATCAATATTTAGTATGTCTCCATTCTTTAGAGGCTTATCGCTCGGGATGCCATGGCATACTACATGGTTAATGGAAGTACAAATTGATTTCGGAAATCCTTTATATCCTAAAGGAGCAGGTATTGCGCCATTAGATACAATAAAATCGTGGCATAGAGTGTTAAGCTCATTAGAGCTGACTCCTGGTTTTACAAAGCTAGTAATATAGTCCAAAGTTTCAGCGGCCAGCTTCCCAGCAATGCGCATTTTTGCAAAATCTTCTGCACTATGTATTGTTACGTTCATGCTAATATATCGAGTATAAATTATTCCATAGATTATAGCTTCTGATCATTCAAATTACCATTTGAATTTTTTATCTTCTGTTAGCCCAATATCCCTGACTTTAAAAAAGCTATAAGATAAGGTTATAGTCGTGACGTCTTGCATCTCTGAATCTTCTTCAAAAGCTGGATCTATAAAGAAAGTGACTGGCATTAACAGTTTCTCTCCTGCCTTAAGCAATTGTTCCTCAAAACAAAAACAGTGTATTTTAACAAAATATTTTCCAGCTTTATTAGGGGTAACATTGTACACAGATGTACCTATAATGTCATGATTACTTAAATTTTCCGATTCATAAAAAATCAGTACGTTTTCTCCTGGTTTTATCTGTGCAGATTTTTGTTTAGGAATAAACCTCCAAGGTAGTTTTTTATCAACATTTGAGTCAAATTCTATAGTGATTATTTTATTCCCTTTTTTATGAGTATAAATGTTGAATTGCTGTCTTGTAGTAGTGCCACCGTATCCTGTGACCTTGCAAAATAAGTTATAAATAGGCACTGATGCAAGGCATAATAAAACCATGCTACAAATTAAGCTTACCAATGCTAAGGCTAAATGTTTATTGGGACTTTGTGACATTGTTTATAATTATATATTAGTTCAGCAACTAAAGGGTCAGAATTGATATTGGTCATTCCCGTAGTCCTATGACATTCTAGCTAGGACGGGAATCTAGTGCTTAGCTAGGGTTAATAAGCTATCGCTATTATTGTGTATTATCAGTAGCTCAAATAATGGTTCCTATTATTGCTAATATTTCCTGGATCCCAGTTTTCACCGGGATGACATATGGAATATATCCCGTAAAAATTTACCTTCTTTATTTGTAATTAATCTTCAAATTTTTGAATAATTATGGTATCATAGACCAGAAATAATTTTTGGAATTATTAAGCAGTATCTTAAAAGGTTATTATATGAGTAATGAATTCCGTGCGCCAGTAATTTCTGCAGAGGCTGGGTTTTATCAGTATCTACAAAAAATTAATAAAGTGCCTTCTCTTACGCAGGAAGAGGAGTTTCTTCTAGCAAAAACATATCTTGAGGACAATGACTTAAATGCTGCCCATAAGCTAGTAACGAGCCATTTGAAGTTAGTGGCAAAAATTGCTCTTGGCTATAGAAATTATGGTCTACCTATGAATGAGCTTGTATCAGAAGGGAACCTTGGTCTTCTGCAGGCCGTAAAAAAATATAATCCTGATCTAGGATTTCGACTATCTACCTATGCGATGTGGTGGATAAAAGCTGCAATACAGGAATATGTTCTAAGGTCATGGTCTTTAGTGAAAATTGGTACTACCGCTGCGCAAACAAAACTATTCTTTAGTCTTGGTAAGATTAAGCATAAAATC
>JAJZHL010000078.1 GCA_021804505.1 Pseudomonadota bacterium
TAATAAATGTAGTGATCTAAATTCTGTTCCTGTGACGTTCCAGTGATAATTTTGTGTTTTAAAGTATAACCCATAACTATCGGCTAAAATTTTTTCTAATATTTCTATTACTGTCATCATTCCTCTCTCTTAAATGTATCATTATAACAAATGTTCAGTCTACACTAATACATTTTAACAAAAAAGTTCAAAATTAATTTAGTGTTTCAACGATTATTTAGCATATTTTTAACTATAAAATTAGTAATGCAAATATAAAAATTGTTTTACAGAAAAATTTCTCTAGACTTAAGATAGTAAAAATTATATAAACTTGGAACCTCCATTACATAGGGGCCTGTAGTTCAGTTGGTTAGAACCCACCGCTCATAACGGTGTTGTCGCAGGTTCAAGTCCTGCCGGGCCCACCATGTTTAGTAGTAGAAATGATTAACCCAAAGACTCTCTCAGCATATCTATTTAGGCTATACTTAGGCTATTTTATAGGGTTTACATTAATTCTTGTAGGTATTCTAACGGTATCAAACATTTTTGACTTGCTGCAAAGGTTTAAGAGTATAAATATTCCTAAAGAACTTTTATGGCAGTTAGTACTATATAAAATACCACATTTTTTAAATGAGCTTTCCCCAATAATCAGCCTAACAGCGATGTTATTCTTCTTAAAGAGGTTAACTAAATTTAATGAGTTAGTAATAATATTATGTAGCGGTGCGCATATATGGCGAATAATCTTTATACCAATTCTAGCAACGATAATGCTTGGCATTATCGTAATTACAGTTCTTAATCCATTATCTGCATTGGGTTTACAAAAATATGAAGCTCTGGTCACAAGAATTACAGCTGATCAACCCGATAACCTTATTATATCTAAGTCTGGAATTATATTTCTTGAGCATTACCAAGGGAAAAAAAGAATTATGCTAGCTGGTTCTATTGATGTAGCAAATAGTGTGCTAAATAATCTTACGATTTTGTTCATTAATAATAAGAATAGTTTATTAAAAAGGATAGATGCGAAGCGTGGAGTATTGGCAGAGAATAACTTACAACTCTCTGCCGTAACTATTAGTGAGAATAATAAATCTGAGAAATATGAGGACTTTATTATTCCTACTCACCTTTCAATTAGTAAATTACTAAATAATTATACTAGCCCAGAAGTAGTATCCATTTGGAGCCTGCCTGAATTAATCCAGGAACTAAGTGATTCTGGATTACCGGTAACTAATTACCAAATTTATTATTATAAGCAGCTGTTTAAGCCTATTATTATGTCAACTAGCGTTATTTTAGCAGCTTGCTTTTTTAGTTTAAGACAACGAGATAATTCGCAAACAAAAATTTTAATTATGGGCCTAGCTACTGGGTTTGTCGTATATTTTTTGATAGAAATTATACTTAAAATACTGGCCTATAATGGTATACCAACTTATTTGTCAGTTTTGTTACCAAATATATGTATATTATTTCTTAGTAACTTTGTTATTATGCATGCACAAGGTAACTAAATATGCAGTATTAGAATAAACATTAATTGGATTATTGGAGAAATAAAAATGCTAGCTAAATTTTTTAATCAATTTGCATCTGATATGGCTATAGATCTTGGTACGGCTAACACTTTAGTATATGTAAAGGGTAAGGGAGTGGTGTTAAATGAACCTTCGGTAGTGGCCTTAATCAAGGAAAATGGTGCATTCAAGCCATATGCATTTGGGCATGAAGCAAAAATAATGCTAGGTCGTACTCCGACAGATATAGAGGCAAAACGGCCCTTAAAAGATGGCGTAATAGCTGATTTTAAAGGGGCAGAAGAAATGATCAAATATTTTATCCGGACAGTGCATAATCGTAGATCCTTTACTGGTCCAATGATTATAATATGTGTACCTTCTGGGTCTACCCCGGTTGAACGTAGAGCTATACAAGAAGCAGCAGAAAGTGCAGGAGCAAGAGATGTATACTTAATCGAAGAACCAATGGCTGCAGCCATTGGAGCCGGTCTTCCAGTGACAGCGGCAACAGGGTCAATGATTGTGGATGTGGGGGGTGGCACCACAGAGGTAGCAGTATTATCTCTTGGAGGGATAGTGTATGCCAGGTCTGTACGTGTTGGTGGCGATAAAATGGATGAATCAATTATTTCCTATATTAGGAGGCACTATAATTTATTAATTGGTGAAGCAACCGCAGAAAAAATAAAAAAACAAATTGGTGCAGCATATGTTGATGATAATATAGAGCCAAGAGTGATGGAAATTAAAGGTAGAGACTTAATTCATGGTATACCGAAGGAAATGTTATTGAATGAAAAACAAATCGCTGATAGTCTAGTTGAACCAGTAAGTCAAATTGTCGAAGCTGTAAAAGTTGCCCTAGAATGCACTCCTCCAGAGTTATCTTCTGACATTGTGGATAAGGGGATTGTGATGACAGGTGGGGGATCATTATTGCGAAACCTTGATTATGTTTTAAAAGAGGCTACAAAACTTCCAGTAATTATTGCTGAGCAACCTTTGTCATGTGTGGCTCTTGGTACAGGGAAAGTACTTGAAGATTTCCATAAATTAAAGCATGTTTTATTTAAACAAGATTAACAAATGGCCTTAATAGCGAATAGAATTAAAAATACTAATAATTTGTTCGCGTTTACTAGATTTGTACTTCTTACGCTAAAGCGCTCTATTACCGTATGTATTATTGGTTTGTCTATATATATATTTACCACCGCTCCTAAACAATTATCTGCTTTCTCTTTAGAAATAGTGGGGCATGTCGTTTCAGGCAGTCTTTTTATACATGAAGGTATTTTAAAGCAAATTAATTTAATTACTAAAAATATAGCTTATCTACAGGACTTGACTAAGGAAAATATAGAATTGCGTCTAGAAGTGGAGAGATTAAGGCGTTTACAAAGTGATATGTACTTTTTACAAGCTGAAAATATTGAGTTAAAAAAGTTACTGTCAGTTGTAGAAGATGGTCAATATCAGTATGTTACTGCAAAGTTATTAAGTATTTCATTAAATCCGTTCAGTAAAACAGCATTAGTTTCTGCCGGAGAAAACCATGGTGTACGGTTGAATCAAGTAGTGACCAATAGTGATGGACTGGTTGGTAGAGTAATAGAGGTAAGTCAACATTTCTCAAAAATAATGCTGGTTACTGACGCAAATTCACGTATCCCAATTATTACAACAATGTCAAGAGTAAGGGGTATTTGGGCTGGTGATAATGATAATGGAAGAATACTTTATCTTCCTAATCAGCATACTATTAAAAAAGGAGATAGGGTCGTCACCTCTGGCTATGGCAGTATCTATCCATATGGTATTTTAGTTGGTTATGTTAGCGAGTCTGGAGCAAATGAGGTGGTAGTCAAGCCGGTCGTTGACCTATCAAAGACTGAATTTGTTACTGTATTATTGCCGAAGGGATAAAACTTTTACCACAAACTAGGTAATTTGTATAAGATTATGAGCGAATTAAGCCAAGGCCTAAACAAATCCTATATGAACACTACCTTACCTGACCGTTCTTTATTTATCAAGAGCAGGCTTGATCTGATAGTTCATGAAATTCTAGCTGTCGGGAAAGACAAAATTGCTATGATAATTTTGTTTGGCTCTTACGCTAGGGGAGATTGGACACAAGACATATATCAGAGGGAGCATGTAACCTATAGCTACCAAAGTGACTTGGATCTTATGCTAGTATTAAAAAAGGGTAAATATGCTGGTTACCAAGAGACAAACCTGCAATATAAAATTGAGGATAGATTAGAGAAGAAATTAGCAATAGACATCATGAAAGACCCATCTGTTACGTTGGTATTGGAACAGATAACAAGAGTCAATGAGCAGCTTGACAAAGGCCAGTATTTCTTTTCCGATGTCATAAAAGAAGGGGTTCTGCTGTATGATACTGGAGAATTCACTCTCTCAGCAATTAAGAAGTTACCATGGGAAGAAAGAAGGAAAATAGCTAAAGAAGACTATCAATCTTGGTACACAAGGGCTTCATGGTTTCTGGATATAAGCCGAAATCTCATGATATACTAGACCTTGCTAAAAAAGCTAGAAATTATCATAACGAACTTTTCATGATATTCCCGTTTGAATCGCAAGAGCAAAAAGACTGTTTTACTCTGCTCAGAGATGCTTACGTTAAGGCCAGATATGACAAACACTATAAAATTACGGAAGACCAGCTACTTTATCTTATTAGCAGAGTAGAAGAATTAAAATCTGTAACGGAGCAGATTTGCTTAGAAAAATTAGCTAGATAGGATTTATTGTCTATATTTATTTAACAATGCTATCTTACGAGGCCAAGCTACGTATTTCAGTGACAGATAAACCAGTCATTTTAGATATTATTTCAATAGAACTACCTGCTTTCAGCATCATTTTTATGATTTTAGCCTTACCTTTAGCTTCACCAATTTGGATCCCCTGAGCTATATCTTCATCTATATATTTTTCTGCAATAGTTCTCATAATGTTCTTCCTCTCTTCTCCAGGTAAATGTTTATCTAATATTTGTTCTAAACCGTGTCGCTTGTCATCACTTAACTTCGCATCAGTATACCAAAGAAAAGACCTGGTGTAAGTTTTAATTTAAAAACTTAATACTTATACAAGCAATAATCTATATTGTAAAGTCGACATAAGTACCAGGTAAATTAGAAATATAGCTAGTATATTTATTTTGAGGCACTCTATAACAGTAATTTTATCTTTGATAATATATTTTCCGTAATCCTCTTATCTAAAGAAAGAATTTTAGTTGCTTTGCATACTTTCCAGTCCATTGAACGAATTTGATCACACAAAACTGCTCCATTAATCTGTTCGGAGTTTATTATTACCTCAAAAGGGTATCCTTTAATTTGACTGGTAATAGGAGCAAATAATGCGAGACCACTTTTTACATTATATTTGCTAGGGCTAAGAACTACAGCTGGCCGCGTTTTCTGAATTTCTTTACCTTTTTGTGGCTCAAAATTAAGCCATACTACGTCGCCTCTCTCGGGTATAAATGTTACCACGTTTCATTACCCAGTTTATTATCATTTTTTAGCACTTCGTGGTGGCAGTTATTATCTGTAATATTATTTAGTAATAAATCTAGTTCTGATGTTTCTGGGGTAATAATAATGTTGTGGTCAGTTATTTCTAGATTAACTATAGTGCCGCTTTTAATATGTAACTTGCTTGCGATACCTTTAGTAATTCTCACTCCCAAACTATTTCCCCATTTTTGCACTTGTGTTTGCATAATATTTGTCTAAAAAGTTTTGTATAAACAAGTATATACAATGAATTTCAATATTGTAACAAATAAAGGTAATTTGAATGGCCAGTCTGTATCAACAAAGACTTGATGTAGCCAGGAATGTTAGTATGTTAAG
>JAJZHL010000079.1:0-3792 GCA_021804505.1 Pseudomonadota bacterium
ATATGAAAGCTTGCTTAATGGAAATGCAAGATCAATTGATGCTTATGAAGAGGTCATTCATTGAGACTATTTTCTCTTCTCTTAAATCTTTACGGATTTGATCGGTTAAATGCTCCATTACATCGTGGAGATAGCTATCAAAATCTACGTCCAACAATAAGTGAGCTCCACCCCTTAAATCTAAGCCAAGATTAATCGTACGCGAAGGCAGAGTTTCATAATTTACTTGAGTAAAATTAGGCAGTGCACAAACCAGTGCCAGTACTGTACATACTATGGAAAGAAATATTTTCCATTTAGGAAGTTTCTGCACGATAGGTTATTCCTTTTTTGTTTTTTTACTTTTTTTATCGGCTATTTCTTTCGGTTTTGGCTTTTCATGTTTTGTTAGATCTGATATTGCGCCCCTCAAGATTACGATATTTGTATTTTCAGCTATTTGCAAGTCAACAGTGTCATCTTTGTCATTAACTTTACTCACTACTCCCAAGATTCCTCCGGTGGTGATTACTTCATCTCCCTTTTTAATACCTTTTACTAAGGTTTCCTTTTCACGGCGCCGTTTCTCCTGAGGTCTAATAAGGAAAAAATAAAAAACAACAAAAATTAGCAGCATAGGTACGAAACTGCTTATGGTCGAGAAAGCAGAAGATTCTGGGGCTGTAGGTGGCGTTGCTTCTGCTTCGCTTACAGTTATCACATCTTCGTCAGCAAAAGCTTCTTGTATAAACATATTTTCTCCTAAACACTTTCTATTATTAATAATTCAATTTGGAAATCCGAGGTACAACTACACCCCGGACATCTGGAGCTGCATTAGCAGCGTGGTGAATGGACTAAGTCCTTAGGACATCCCTATTCGCAATGTCACTCATATTAACAAATAACCATTCACCCAACAATGCTAGGAAGTATAAGCGTCTTGTGATTGAATTTCAATCAATATTTTTTCTTGCTAAGCCTATATTTTTTAAACGTTCGCAAACTTTGTCGAATACTAGTCTTGGCAAGATATTAAGGGTAAAAATCTCGATATATTTACCATCTTTTAGTTGAAGCGAAAATGACGGGGAACTAAATTCAGGCCCATCTACTTCTTTCGCTATTTTAATAAAATTCCCTATTATTTGACTATTGCGATAATCATTTTTATCAATCATCCTTTTTGCGAGCTTATTTATAGACATATCATTTCGTGAAGTATAAGTACACGCAAGAGCAGTGCCTAGCATTAGTCTTTGCCGATGGCTAAAGGGAATATCAGAAGCTAAAATAAACTCAACAATAAAATTTGATCTAAGAGTTTTATCAATATTCTTGTTATATTGAGCAAGCATTATGGCAATGCTGACAATACTTAAGGTTGTGCTATCCGGGTTAATTAAAAAAGGTATAATAGATTTAGTATATGCATTGATATCGCAACGGCTTGTATCAAAGCTGACTAAAGCTTTAGTTCTCTCATAAATTATATCTTTTTCTTGCTCTTCTCTTGGTAGAGTATCGTATCTCACTCCTTCCTTTAAACCGTAATTTGAAATTACTACTTTTTCTGGAGAGAATACGCTTAATAAAGATTTAGCAACTAAAAGAGCGTTAGGATGTATTTTAATTTCATAATGACTTTTTGTCTTATTATCTTGTGTCAATTTTTCAAGATATAATTCAAATTCTGCTCTATTAATTTCAAGATTATGAAGGTTTTTAAGGGGATAATTCACAAACTCCATGTAAAAACGTCCAATTAATCTTAAAGCTCCACCAATTAAGTAGAGATTCGGATATTTTGATTCACCAAATTCATTCCTGATAATATTGCTAATAATACTAACGTCATTTAAGTTGTTAGTTGTAATAAGACTTGTTCCGAGGGCAAAAGACTTAAGCATCCCAACTTTTTTATCTTGAATTTGTGCAAGTTCAAGACTTCCTCCACCAAGATCTGCTACCACTCCGTTAGCGTTGATAATCCCAGAAATTAACCCAGCTGCTGTGAGATATGCTTCTCGGTCTCCAGAAATAATTTCAATATTAATATGGAACTTTTTTTTAACAATTTCTCTAAATTCTTCTGCTCGTGGATGGCCTCTGAGCACTGCTGTAGCAACGCATTTAATATCGGTTACAGATAACCGATCAAAAATATGTACTAGATATTGTAAAGATAAATATGCTTGATGTTTTACATCTAGGTTTGGTAAGTTCAGCAGATTAATAATATCACTTTTGAACTTATTATTAAAAATTTCTGGAGCACCGAGCTTATCTGATTCATAAACTACTGCTCTTACAGCATTATAGCCAATATCAATAATGGCAGAGCGCATAATAAATTTTATTGAGTTTAAACATTATAAATAGGTGTTGTATAAAGTACTTATTCTTTTTTAGATGAATCCGCATCTTCTTCAATCACCCGGTTATTATCAGGATTGTAAGGCTCCTGAGTCGGCACAAAAGTAGGTGGTAATAACCTACTTGTAAAGAATTTATCTTCATAATATTTTATTTTTTTTGATCTAATTGGAGGAAAAGATTCGATTAGAACGATTTGCTCATCCTTTGGTAATTGGATCACCTCTTGGGGTAGCAACAAAGCTCTTTGCACTTGAGATATATTTTGTGTTCTAGTAGAAATATTGAGATCAAAAAACAACGGTTTACTAAAAGATCTTTGTTCTACTGTTTTATTGCCTACTAATTGTGATATTAAATTAGCTGTTTCGTAGTTATTTGCTGCAAAAGTAATACGATATGTAGAGTTAGACAAAAATGAATTCATCCCCGCATCTTCGTAAGTTCCTTTAAGCTGCTGAGTATCCTGTATAATAAGGAATAAACGCACTCTATAGCCCCTAAAAAACGCTATGCCTGCTTTAAAAGTGTCCATTTTTCCTAAAGTAGGAAACTCGTCTAATAGAAACATTACACCGTATGGTTCTTCCTTAAGATCAGGAATTTTTCTGCTTAGAAATTCTGTCGCTTGCTGGTAAAACACTTGCATTAATTTTTGTAGTCGCTGGATATTATCAGGGGTTAGCCCTACATAGACAGTCGTTCTCTTCCTCTTAAATTCTAGTATATTAAAATCAGACGATGCAGTAGCAGAATCTATCAGAGGATTTGCCCATAATTCTAAAGATGAATTCATTGTTGAAATCACACCAGAACGTTCTTTATCGGCCTTTTGTAGAAATGCAGCAATATTCATGTAAGCTACAGGATGGATTACTTTTCCTAAAGTGTCTAGTACAACTGCTAAATTATATACCACGTCATCACTGCGCATGGTACGCACTACTTCACCAAATGATTTAACTTTTGTTGGATCAGCAATTAAGTATAGTACTACCCCAAGAAACAAACTTCGAGCTTCGTTATTCCAAAAATCCTTTTCTGGCATAATTAGGTTTGAGATCTTTTGTACGTCATCTACCATTTGACCTGGTTTAGTACTAACCCAGTCTATAGGATTATAGCAATGGGTTATACCATCAGGGTTGGATGGCTCCCATACAAACACGCGCTGTCCTTGCTTTTCTCGCCAGCCACTAGTAAAACCATGATTTTCTAGTTTAATGTCATGCACTATTATTGACTGATCCCAGAATAGCAAATTTGGTATTACAAAGCCTACACCTTTACCAGAACCAGTAGGCGCGAACAGCAAGGCATGTTGGTATCCATCTGCAATAAAATAGCCACCACTATTCACTCCAAGTAACATACCATGTTTGGCCCGTAACCCCGCTCTGTCAATATCTTCGTATGTCGCCCAGTTTGCGTCACCAT
>JAJZHL010000079.1:3802-5348 GCA_021804505.1 Pseudomonadota bacterium
TCTTTTATTCTCTTAAAATTTTTCCAATAAAATAAAATGACGACAAGACTCGGGCTAATTAATGCTAATATCAACTTGATCTTTAAATAATTATAGTCTTTAAATTTGAGTTGTGGCCAGACATTAATAAGCCAGGAAGCCCATTTATATGCTATATCTATTGCAACTAGATCAACATTTATTGCTTTCAGTTCATTTGTCACTAATGCCACCAATGCGCCGGTAAGCCAAATAGTACAAAATATCACTACAGGATGTATTATAGAGTGGCCAAAGATATTTCTGGTAACTTTTAGTATTCTTTCGAGCTCCATTTAGGCCTGCCTATTCTTACTATAATATACTTCTGAAACGTATCTTCTACCTCCGCTTCCTCGTTTCAACTGTATCACAATATCAACTACTGCTAATATATATTTTTTTACTTCTTCCGGTGGCATTCCAAGGCTTGCTTGCATAACCATAAGTTTAAGTTGTTCTATCGCCATTGCTGGAGTATCTGCATGAAGCGTTGATATAGAGCCAGGATGACCTGTATTTATAGCTCGCAAAAAACTAAATGCCTCTGCTCCTCTTAGTTCCCCTACTATAATTCTATCTGGTCTTAGCCGTAAACATGCTTCGATTAAGTCCTGGGTGTTTACCTTAGCTCGGCCTTGCCCGCCTTTAGAAACCAGCAAATGTAGTCTATTAGGGTGACCAGTTAATATAACCTCACGAGCATCTTCGACGGTAATTAATCTTTCTTCTTTTGGTATTTCTCCAAGTGCTGCATTAGTAAAGGTTGTTTTACCAGTTGAAGTACCACCACTTATAATAATATTTTTTTTCGTCAGCACTGCATGCCTGATGAATTCCTTAATATTTCTTTCCGTTAACAGTTTATTTAAAGTTTGCTCATTTTCGTCAACAACTTCTCCTGTAGATGTGTTATCAAATGCTCCAAGTTTAGCATACTCATCCAAAGATAGATTCATGGTACTACCTTTTCTGATCGCATAACCTACTACGCCTGGTTCACAGGCTGGAGGAAAAACTATTTGTATACGGTAACCATTTGGTAATGAAGCAGAAAGCAGAGGTTTTTCTTCAGAAATTGTTTGATCAGTTGACTGAGCAACAAGCCTACCAAGGGATATTAGATGGTCAAAATCTAGTTCGGGGATGGATTTCATAGATACATCCCCCTTTTTTTCGATCCACACTTCTCCCGGTTTATTAACCATAATTTCATTGACACCATCTTCTGCAAATATTTCTTTAAAAGGCAGTAAAAAGGTGTCTAATGCAGCAAAATCGTTACTCATTTTATTAATCTTACCTTTCCTAGTACGGATTGAGGGAACTTGTAATCCTTATTCACATAAATTTTTACTACTGTCCCTTGATCTATTGTAGTAGTTGGTTTAAATTCTTGTTGAGTAATCATATCCTTTACAGTGTTACTAATGTCAGTAAAGGCCTGTTTTGAAGCATCTTGTTGCTGAGTTGGTGCAGCTGCAGTTGCAGCAGTAGTAAGCAAACTGGTAGAGGCAGTTGTTACAGA
>JAJZHL010000080.1 GCA_021804505.1 Pseudomonadota bacterium
TATTAAATCCTTTAATTCTCTTAGGTTGCTAATAGGATGCATTAAATTGTTATCTAACTTCTCCAGCCTAGAGCAGATTAGTTTATTAAAACCTAATTTCGTTGCCTCTTTTATTCGTGCTTCCGTACCATTAACTTTTCGTATTTCACCAGATAAGCCAATTTCTCCAAAAAAAACACTATGCTCTGGGACTGCTCTATTGGTTGCTGCAGAAATTAAGGCAGCAGCCACAGCGAGGTCTGATGCAGGTTCAGTGATTTTCAGGCCCCCAGCGATGCTCAAATATACTTCATGAGCAGATAAATTCAACTTACATCGTACATTAAGTACGGCTATTATCATGGATAATCTGTTTAAATCCCATCCTACCACGGAGCGCCTTGGCATTGGAATATTTGATGGAGCGATCAATGCTTGAATTTCAATTAATAACGGCCGTGATCCTTCAATTGCAGCAAATACTGCCGTACCGCTAATGTTTTTATCTCTTTGCATTAAAAATAGCTGTGAAGGGTTGGAAACTTCTATCAAGCCGCTGGCAGCCATTTCGAAAACACCGATTTCTCCTACTCCACCGAATCTATTTTTGATAGAGCGTAAAATACGGAAATGACTGTTGTTGTCACCCTCAAAGTATAAGACAGTATCCACGAGGTGTTCAAGTACTTTAGGGCCTGCTAGTTGCCCATCTTTTGTCACATGACATGCAAGCAAAATTACAATATTATTCTGCTTAGCGTAATTCACTAATTCATTAGCACAAGCCCGAATTTGAGAAACAGTGCCAGGTGGGGCAGAAAGCTCTTTAGTCATCATAGTTTGGATAGAATCAATTACTATCAGGTCTATAACATTGTTACTATCAATAGTAGCAATAATATCGTCAATATTTGTTGCTGCTAGAACCGAGGTTGTTTTATTATTAATACCTAACCTTAGGGCTCTATGCTTGATTTGGTCAATTGACTCCTCTCCTGTTACGTATAAACAATTCATTTTAGTAGAAAAGTGACTTGCCACTAGTTGTAATAATAATGTTGACTTACCAATACCAGGCTCTCCGCCAATCAAAATTGCAGACGATGCAACAAGACCGCCTCCTAGAACCCTATTTAGTTCATTTAGAGGAGTAGGGGTGCAAATTTTTTCTGTAACAACCCCATCAAGTGTGTGGACCTGCTGTTTATTACCAAGTCTAATTTGGTTTTTACTCTGGGTTACAATTTCTTCTTCAATTGCTCCCCATAAACCACAATCAAAACACTGGCCTGACCATTTTGGGCTAGCGCTACCACAATTGCTGCATATATATTGCTTTTTTATTTTACTCATTGGCCATTATATTTATACTCTCCTCGATGTCATCCCCGCGAAGTCTGGGATCTATAGTCTATTCAATACTTTCCGATCTCTCAAATTAAAGTTTTATTTTTCCAATAAATACAACTTCCCATGCTTACTTAGCCTATATGTCTACTGGATTCCCGTCTACACGGGAATGACAACTAGTGGCGGGGAATGAGATAAAATTTATCCAGGCAACAACGCCTTAATATCCATGCAGTTACGTAATACCAATAACTTACTATCACCATACACTCTTTGGGTTATTAATTCTAAGGAATGATTCACAAAATCTTCAGTTCTTGCAAGCTCCACTACTAGAATTGCCCCATTTTTTAGCCAGCCGCCTTTTAGCAACGATGCTACTGCCTTTGGTACCAGATTGTTATAGTATGGTGGATCAATAAAAACTAAGTCAAAAGCGCTGGTAGCTTTTGGTAAAGTGGTAGCATTCAAATTTAACAGCACTACTTTTTCATGCTCATTTATCAAATCAACATATTCCTTGGCTAGGCGTAAATAATCATTATTTATGTCCACTAATGTTACTTTAGCAGCGCCTCTTGATAGAGCTTCGAAAGCAAGACTTCCGGTGCCAGCAAACAAATCTAAAACATTAGCCTGGTTTGAAATTAGTCTACCATCACTAAACTGCCCTGAAGTAATGATACTAAAAATTGCTTCTCTTAACTTTCCTGTGGTTGGACGATAACTAGAACCTTTCAATGTAGGTATGATACGATTCTTATGTTTGCCGCTAATTATTCTAATCATTATACTTCCTTCAAAACTCTACTTTTGCTGGTGATGTGTACATCGATCCGGTTCTCGAAACCTCACGTACAATATAGTATGCTGTTGGTCTGTGATCCGTGTCTCCTTCAAATCTCTCAGCATAAGCCTGTTTAAAAGTAAGTCTATTCAAGAAATGCTTTAAATTCACTATATTCTACTTCCTTATAGCAATTTGGCTGCAAATCTCCTAGTACGAAATTACCGTATTTAACTCTAATTAAGCGATTTACTATTAAACCAAAATATTCAAAAATTTTTCTAATCTCTCTATTTTTGCCTTCGGTCAAAACTACTTCAAACCAGGAATTAAGTCCGCCAGACTTGATCAATTTAATTGATTTAGGGTTGTAGTGCACTTGATCGATTGTTATATTTTTATAATTCCGGATTAAATTGGCATTACCATAGGCTCGTACTTTATAAGTACGTTCTATTTTATTTCCAGGTAGCTCAAATTTTCTTGATAACTCACCATTATTAGTAAGGAGTAGCAGTCCTTCGCTATTAAGGTCAAGTCTACCTATCGAAATTACCCTAGGCAATCCTTCCAACGCTGCAAAAACCGTTTTCCTACCGTGAGTATCTTTATGAGTAGTAATTAATCCAACAGGTTTATGATATCTCCATAAACGTGGCCGCTCAGCAACAATCACTTTACCTGAGACTGCAACGGTATCACTTTCTTTTACTATAGTTATAGGAGTGTCAACAACAGCCCCGTTTACCGTGACTTTAAGGTCTTTAATCAGTAATTCTGCATCACGTCTTGAACAAACTCCTGCATTACTTAAAAACTTAGCAAGTCTTTGCATAAATTACCCATGGATGCTTAGGTACCTACTGTACTGATATGTTGAACCTGGTGGAGCCAGGGGGAATCGAACCCCCGACCTTTTGAATGCCATTCAAACGCTCTACCAACTGAACCTAACTCTTTTTACCTTTGTATAAACCCATTTTTTGCTTACAACCTTAATATTTATAGGCGTTATGTGCGATATACTAAATTGAGCTTTCACTGTAGTAGGGTCAACAATATTTGTCAATATTAAAAAATATAGTGAGTTTACAAAATATTATGAGCATATAAAGAGCATATAATATTCAAAATTAAATGAATAATTTCTTACTTTGAAAATATGTAAGGACCTCTTAGGTTGTAAAAATAATTATAACCATTAATTGAATAATCCTTATGACTGTTAAAATTAGTTATAATAACCCAACAACATATGGCAATTTTAAAACCATTAATTGCTTTTAAGGGTAATTCTGCTTAACATAATATTTGCAATCAGCGTAAGACCATATTAGGGTTAAGATTCTATATAATTAATGATTGTAGGATTTTTGTTATGTCAGTAAAATCGTTGCTTTTTACTAAAGAAGTATTATCTGAAATTGAAGCTCCAAAAGTAAAAAGAAATGTGTATAAGGACACAAAAGAAAAAGGATTACTTTTGATAGTATCATATGGTGGTAGCAAAGTATTTTATTTAGGCAAAGTAATTAACAAAAAGTACAATAGAATCAAAATAGGTTCTTTCCCGAGTTTATCCGTTACTGAAGCTAGAGCAAAAGCAATCGAATTAAAGAATAACCTTGCTAAGGGATATAACCCTATGGAAGCAAAGAAAAAAGTGTCTAATGAACTTACTTTTAAGGAACTGTATGATAAATATCTAAATGAATATAGCAAAATTAATAATAAAAGGTGGAAAGATCATGCTGCTATAGTCGAGAGGCAGGCCAAGTGTTTTTACCCTATAAAAATCTCCAATATTCAAAAAGCTGATATTCAAGATGTATTTAACAACCTCACTAAAACTGGTAAGTATGTTGCGAACAGATTTCTGGGGATATTAAGTCCTATATTTAACAAAGCTATCGAATGGGAATTACTACAAAGCAATCCGGTTATTGGCATAAAGAAGCATAAGGAGCAATCAAGGGATAGATATATTACTACAGAGGAAGCACCAAGATTTTTTCAAGTGTTAGAAGAGGAGAAAAATCAGCTGATGAAGGATTTTATTTATATATCCCTGTATACAGGAGCACGTAAAAATAATGTTTTATCCATGCGTTGGGATAATATAAGCTTTACTGATCAAACATGGTATATACCAGATACTAAGAATGGAGAGCCTCAAACCGTTGTATTAGTAGACAAGGCTATAAAAATATTAGAAGTTAGAAAAAAGCAAGCAACTAGCGAGTGGGTATTTCCTAGCAATACAAGTAGTAGTGGACACTTACAAGAACCAAAGAAAGCCTGGAAAAGGATTTGTCAGAAAGCGGGCCTAAAAGATTTAAGAATACATGATCTTAGAAGAACATGTGGTAGCTGGCTAGCAATTAATGGGGCAAGTCAATATGTCATTGGTAAAGCACTAAATCATAAGAGTCCTAAATCAACAGCCATCTATGCTAGATTAAGCTTAGACCCAGTTAGAGAATTTATGGAAAAAGCTAATAATGCTATAACAGCTGCAAAACAAAAGACCTGATTTATAGTATGAGATTCCAGGACATCCTTTCATCATTTATTATAAACCGTAATGAACGATATTAAACGCTTGTGCTTTTACACTGTTTCTGGTAATATGATACGAAGACAACAATGAGAATTATAGAATATAAATAGTTAAGATTTTGTTTTGGTGAGGGAAATTACCTATAGCTAAGTTTATTTGCTGTATTATTAACAACACAGATTAATAATTGATTTCCTAAATTTAGCAAGATTTACTATTCATTAGTTATAGTTCTAAATTATCATCAATTAGGTAAAAGAGGTAGATTATGTCATTACAAGATTTATTCGCATTAGATAAAGCAGGTAGCAATCCTATACAAAAATTAGTTAATAATTTTACAAGAATAGATCATGCATTCTCCGGGCGACCTAGTTTTCCACAAGGAAGCATGGGAGATCAAATAGCTACGAAGCTGGATAGCACAAGAGAATTAATAGAGGAATTGAAAAAATTAACCCTTAAAGACTTTACAGGATTGGAAACTGAATTAGCCCAACTAGATTTAACTGAAGCGAATAAGATTTTTGAAACGTTAAAAAATGAAGAACCTCTGATGTTGCAATTAATGCTTGAGGGAGCATGGAATCAAGCTCAAGAAGATAGGAGAATTACTCAGGATTTTGCATCTGAGTTTCTTGCTTTGGAAGAGGCGT
>JAJZHL010000081.1 GCA_021804505.1 Pseudomonadota bacterium
CTTTTCCTTGGCAGGTTATAATAGATAATGATCGTATGTGTGTTGCAACTATTGGCATCACGGGCTGGATACCCGTAGGTTGCAAATATATTAAAGAGCCTTATCCGAAGTCTAAATATACAAGTTTTATGGACCTGGATGATGCATCTGATACCACCTATAATGATGATGAAATGGCCCTGACTAAATGTAGCAATGTTGGAGGTTGTTATCAAAGAGGTTATAATTACTCAAAGACTGGTATAGTTATAACTGCACCACTAATAGAATGCATACGAGAAATGACAGCCCGCTTACTTGTAAGTAAAGATGTATGCACATTTCAAGATATTAACCTAGTAGTTGATACAAACAAAAGGGACTCTAGTCTTTTATTCCAGTTTCAAACGAAGATGCATCAGGCTGTTACTGCTTTTCTGACTTTATATGTAATTATATATGGTTTTAAGATAGTTCTTTTAGGTAATGTACCCCCTAAAGCCGAATTAATAAATTTTGCCCTCAAAATTATTTTTGTTACCTATTTTTCCGTTGGTATTAACATCCATCCTGATACTGATGCAGCAAACGATAGATTAGATGGTATGGTTGAATGGGCTTTTCCATTCCTACTTGGGGGTATAAATGAGTTAGCTAGTTGGGTTATGAGGGCTTCTTCATCAGGATTATGTGAATTTAGCAATGCACAATATCCAGCAGATTTATCTCATTTAGCTTTATGGGATGCTTTAGATTGCAGGTTAAGCCATTATTTAGGTCTTGATGTCGTTGCAACTATGCTAATAGAGAATGAAGCCAGGGCTCATGACTTTACAAATTTTGACTTCTTTAGTTTTTCTGTGCCTCCTTATTTTTACTTGCTAATCCCAGCAGCTATAAGTGGTAATATGACCCTGGTAAATCTAGCTCTTATGTATCCTTTATTAGTAATTTCTGTAGCTGCTTATATGATTAACTCTACAGTAGTATGCATGATAGGTATAGTTATATTGGGTATCTTGGCCCCATTATTCGTGCCAATGCTTTTATTTCAATATACCAAAGGTTACTTTGAATCATGGCTTAAGCTAATGCTTTCTTTTCTCTTACAGCCTATGGTAGTTACCACCTTTATGATTACTTTGTTTTCTATCTATGATTTTGGGTTTTATGGAACTTGCAAGTATACATATAAAGAGGTTAATAGTGGTTTAACTAAAGTGGGAGGAGTAACTCAAAGCCTGCCAGGTGGTCTTGTAGGTTCTCTGGGAGGAGATGGTGATAATAAAAGAGATAAGGTAAGATTGTTCTTTGTTGATAATAATTGGGGTGATTCCTATGCCCCTGGTGAGGCCAAAGGTTGCCAAAAGAGCCTTGGCTATATGCTTAACAACCCCTTAGCTGGGATTTATGATTTGGGTAAGGATAATATAGATGCCATGACTAAAAAGGAGCCAGGTCAGAGCTCTACCGAAAGTTTTATGTCACATTTTGATTTTTTAGGTGCAATTACTTTCGGTCCTGCGATGCTTTTTATATCTCCTAATGTGATTTTTGAGAAAATTAAGGATATTATTTTAGCTCTTACTACTGCCTGCTTTACCTTATACTTAATGTATAATTTTAGTGCGCAGCTATCAGAATTTGCGGCTGATATGACTGAAGGTGTGTCACTTAGTAGTGTGACAATTAATCCGCAGACCCTCTTTAAAGCAGGGATGCAAGCCCTTGCAATGGCGGGTAATCTTAAAGGTGGGCTGAGCGGAGATAAGTTATCTGCATCAGGAGCAGGTAGAGCAGGAGATAAAATGAGAACTGGAGGCGGTGAAGCCGATGATCATATGTCTACCGGGGGCGGTGAGGCTGAAGACCATGTGTCTACTGGAGGGGGTGGGGCTGAAGACCATGTGTCTACTGAGTCTACTGCTCTTAGAACAGCTATTAGTGAGCCTTCAAAACCATTTGTCCCTATGGAAAAGTTAGAGACTAATGCTGTGAGGGAAAATTTAGAGAATTTCTTCAAGGAGCGAAATATTAACTATGGAGATCTACAAGGATTCAATATAAATGAGTTTTCTAGATACGCATCTTTTGCAAGTGATAAGAAAAAATTTGGAAAAGTAAAGAATGTATATGAAGCAATGTTAAGACATACCTTGCAAAATCAGAACATGGGAGGGGAAGTCCAAAAGGAGTTTCGGAAAAAACTAGAATCTATGTATTCTGGTACTCAGAAGGAAGAGATTGAAAAAATTCATGACAGAGTTTTTGGCCCAGATTCAGATAAGGAGTCAGCACCTAAAAAGCCTGGGCAACAAAATTCAGAAGAGTCAACAAAAGCTATTTTGCAAGATTCTTCTCCTCAGGCAAAGGGCGCACCTTTATTAAGTATAACTGATGGTAAAGATAAAGAACCTAAGGGTAGCAAAGATAATGAGTAGAATTGTGCTGCCTATTTTACAGTTGCTACTTTTCTTAACTCCTTTTGAGGTATTTGCTTATTACGGTGATTCATGTGCACCAGTTCCCAACATTAATGGGGATAGTGACATAAGTAGTAATACTGCTTATGGTCATATAATAGGTAACCTCGATATGACCAGCTATACCGGTAAAAATGCCTGTGACCCAAGCAATAATTTATTTAAGTTTTGTTTGAAGAATTCAAGTGGCCACCCTACCTGCACCTCTCTTATTTTAGGAAATTCAAAAAAGTTATCAGAAGTAAGTAATAGTCCGTCCTTAGGAGGCGATCCTTTTTTAAAAGATATTGAATTGACTGTTACGCAATTATCGGAGGTAATGTGTTTGACTATGCCTACTTCGCGGGGGCCGCTGCCACTTGCATGTAAAAAAATGAGCCCAGATGCTCCTGATACCACTAACCTTGGGCCTGTAACTCCAGGGATTCCTACTTGTACGGCTTTAGGTAAATCATGTTACGATGGTAATTCAAAAAGCCATTCACTTTTTAATTTTTCGGGATTGGCGATTCATTGTGTAAAAGAAACTCTTGATAATGTTTTTTATGCACGAAGCAATTGTAATCCTCAGGACAGTAATAGCCTTACTTTACTAAATCCCTTTTCAGCCTTTCAAGAAGCCTTAAAAGTATCTATAAGAGCTGCATTAATTATATATGTTATTTTCTATGGTTTTAATATTGTCCTAAATTATGAATATTTAAATCTTAATAAAGTAGCAATGTTTTTAATTAAATTTTTGTTAGTTGCATATTTTTCCGTAGGCCTTGGTCCTGTGCAATTTAATTTTGGGAAGGAAACTACCCAAAATGGGATGGTGGATCAAGGACTGCCCTTCTTAACACAAGTATTATCAGACTTTACCCAAATAGTGTTTACTAGCGGGGGCTCTAAAGGGTTATGCGAGTTTGGTTCAACTAATGATGACTCACTCAAATATGAACAAGGTTATGAGTTTTATTCCGTTTGGGATTCTATTGATTGTAGGATAGCTTATTACCTTGGTATGCAATTAGTTTATGATGCAACTGCATTATTAAAATCTGCGGGAGAAGGCGTTGTTAACTCAGTAGGAAACGCAGCCAACTTAGATAAAGCAGGAGTAAAGGGAGGTATTGACGCTTTAAAAAATGTAGGAGGATGGTCCTTTTTTGTAGTATTGTTTGGTTTTTTAATGGCTGGAAATATTGTAATAGTAATTTCAGGACTGGCTTTTGCTCTGATGGTTCTTTCAATAGTTTTATATTTCATAACTCATTATTTAGTATGTATGATAACTTTGTATGTTATGGCGTATATTTCTCCTATATTTATTCCCATGGCTTTATTTACTTATACTAAGGCTTACTTCGATAGTTGGTTAAAAGTGACTTTATCTTGCGTCTTACAGCCTGCTATAGCAGCAGGGTTTATAGCCCTATTGCTTGGTATGTATGATTCAGCAATATATAAAAATTGCCAATTTAGTAGACATAGTTACTCGCTAGCCGGCATTAAATTCAGCACCTATGAATTAAGAGTACCAGATAAAGAGGCAAAAGAATGCACAGGTAGTGCCGGTTATAAGCTTATAGAATACTATGCAGGAAAAGGCTGGGAGGAAACTAATGCAATAATATTTACCATATATTCAATAAGAGATATTTTTCTTCTAATTATCGACTTACTATATGTTTTTGTGTTTACAGTTATTTTTTATTTCTTCTCACAATCTGTCAGAGAATTTTGCTCAGAAATCACAAGTGGTCCTAGTATGGCTGCTGTGACGGCTAGCCCAAAAGCATTAGTAGACTTAGTAAGGAAAGCCGCAAAATATTTAAGCAAACCTGATCAAGCTTCACAAATGAAGCCAGATAATAACGGTAAAAAAGATGGGAAAGATGAAAAAGATGGGGATAAAAATAAGGAAGAAAAAGCCAGTGATTCTGCATCGACTTCTGAAGGAGGAAAAGATGCAGCAGGCGGAGGAGGAGGAGCGGCAGATAAAATATCTTCCGCTGCTAAAGGAGCAGAATAAGATAGAAACTATATAATGTATATAGTAGAGATAAACTAATTAAAATAATATGAAAGAAAATTTTTTAAAAACTTTAGCGCTAATTGCTATAATAGCAGTAATTGTATGCCTTATAATATCTGCAATTGCGGCAATAGGAGCTATGAAAATTACAGATGGTTGCCTGCAACGTTATAATGGACCAGAGGGTAGTCTCCTGGACTCTAAGACAGAAATTATGACTAATACAATTAACTTAAGGGCAGATGCTAATAATACTGCTGTAAATAACACCGCAGATGAGGGTACAGTCGCAATACAGCTAGATCCTAATGGTTATGGTAAGTGGTTAAACACAAAAATTTCTACTGTAGGGGGACAGAGTATCAAGCTAACAATTAGAGGGGAGATAAGCTTATGCCAAGCTTATGTACCGAAAAATAATTTGGAAATTTCAGAACAAGAACAAGTTAATTCTAATTTAGATAAAGATGGAAATAAAATACCAATTCCTAGAGTTACAAGCGGGGATAAGGCTCTTCCATTGATTTTTAAGGCTACAATTGATGAGTGGCGTAATATAGCTGAAATATATACTAATGATCAAATTATAGTGACGATTTCTCCGGAGGAAAAGGGGATTGTCGGGGAGGACGGTAAAATTAAAGCTGGAACAGCTGAGAATGTTACGAAGCAAGATATTTTTAATAAAAATATTCTTACTGCTGATTGTAGTGAAGGAAAAACAACCTATGATGCAATCTGCGGTAGATACTCAATATATTCAGGTCCTTATGTGGACCATTGTGAGTCAGACACATATAATTGTGGAGACCAGAAATGCT
>JAJZHL010000082.1 GCA_021804505.1 Pseudomonadota bacterium
TTGGTCTGATGAAGGCTGTGGATAAATTTGAATATCGTAGAGGATATAAATTTTCCACTTATGCCACTTGGTGGATAAGACAGGCTATTACAAGGGCTATAGCTGATCAAGCTAGGACTATACGTATTCCAGTGCATATGATCGAAACAATTAACAAAATTATTCGTACCTCGAGGCAGATGCTAAACGAGTTAGGATATGAACCAACTCCAGCAGAGATTGCTGCTCGTCTTTCTATGCCTGTTGATAAGGTGAGAAAAGTAATGAAAATTGCCAAAGAGCCAATTAGTCTAGAGAACCCGGTTGGAGATGATGATGGTAGCTACCTTGGCGACTTCATCCAAGATCCAAATGCTGTATTGCCGCTAGATGCTGCAATTCAATCCAACTTACGAGAAGTAACCACCAGGGTTTTAGCAAGCTTAACGCCTAGGGAAGAAAGAGTGCTAAGAATGCGATTTGGTATTGGCATGAATACCGATCATACTTTAGAAGAAGTTGGGCAGCAATTTAAAGTTACTAGGGAACGTATTAGACAGATTGAGTCAAAAGCATTGCGCAAATTAAAGCATCCTACTAGGTCAAAAAAGCTTAACAGTTTTAGAAGCGGTTCTAGACGACAAAATAATCCTTTAGAGAGTGATTCCTAACTTAAATATTATTGCTCGTTATGGAGACTTATAGATATAGGGTTACTGTAGAGTATTTAGGGACTGCATTTGTGGGGTGGCAAAAGCAGGCGGCCGCGGCTTCTGTGCAACAGATATTGGAAGATGGAATCTATGAATTTAGTGGTGAGCGTGTCACGGTTTATGGGGCTGGTCGGACGGATGCTGGCGTACATGCACTTGGGCAAGTGGCGCATTTTGATCTAGTAAAATATAGAGACCCCTATAAAGTGATGTATGCTATTAATCATTTTATCAGAGCTTATGATGTGGGAATAATTGATTGCGCCCTGGTAGAGGAGAATTTCCATGCACGATTCTCTGCAAAAGCGCGGCATTATATATATAGGATTATTAATAGACCTGGCCAGGTAGTTATTGATTATAACCGGGCATGGTGGATTAGACGGCCGCTCGATATTGAGGAGATGAATAAGGGAGCGGCGTATCTTATAGGGCATCATGATTTTAGTTCATTTAGGTCAAAATTTTGTCAAGCGCAGTCTCCTGTAAAAACATTAACAAAGTTAATTATTACCCAAAAGGATGAAGAAGTAAGATTTTACTTTGCTGCTCCGTCTTTTTTGCATAATATGGTTCGGAATATTGTTGGAAGTTTGGTATTGGTAGGTCACCATACTTGGGCTGCAGAAAATATAAAAAGAGTTCTAGAAGACAAAAAGAGAGAGTCAGCTGGCGTCAAAGCTCCAGCATGTGGGCTATATCTTCTTCAGGTGGATTACGAGTAGACATTCTGCAAAAGTCTACTTTTGCTGGCGATTTATACGTCGATTCGGTACTCGAAACCTCGCGTACACTAAAGTACGCTGCGGTTCTGTGTTCCGAGTCTTCTTTAAATCCCCTAGCATAAGAGACTTTTGTAGGAAGTCTATTAAACTAAATAAATGGATATATTAATGGAAAATTTTGATGTAGTAGTAATTGGTGGTGGTCCTGGCGGCTACGTTGCAGCGATTAGAGCAGCGCAGTTACAAAAGAAAGTTCTCGTAGTTGAAAAGGAGAATTTAGGCGGTGTTTGCTTAAATTGGGGATGTATACCGACTAAAGCATTGCTTAAATCAGCTGAATTATTTCAGAAAATTAAACATGCTAAAGAATATGGTATCATAGTCAATGAGCCAAGCTTTGATATGAACAAGATGGTGCAGCGTTCGAGAGATATATCTGGGCAGCTCGCTGCTGGTGTTAAATCTTTGTTAAAGAAAAATAAAGTTACTGTAGTTTATGGTGTCGCAACTCTTGGTGAGAATAAACGGGTAGATATTGTAAGCCCTGATAATAGTAAAACAGAAGTACAGGCACAAAATATAATAATTGCTACAGGAGCAAGGCCACGTATGTTGGAAGGAATCACGCCTGATGGTAAACAAATTATTACTTCTAAAGAAGCTATGGTGCTGGAAAAATTACCAAAGTCTATGATTATAGTTGGATCAGGAGCCATTGGTATGGAATTTGCTTCATTTTTCAATGCTTTAGGTACGATGGTCACTGTTCTTGAGGTGCAGAATAGAATTTTGCCTGTTGAAGATGCAGAGATTTCTATGCTGGCGCAAAAGATTTTTGAGAAAAAAGGGATAAAAATCATTACCAAGGCGAAGATAACCAATCATGCTAAAAAGCAAGGAAGTGTTACGATTGAAGTAGATGTAGAAGGTAAGAAGCATAAGATTGAAGCGGAAACGCTGTTACTGGCTGTTGGAATAGTAGGTAATGTAGAAAATCTTAATTTAGAGAAAACTAAAATTAAAGTGGAGAAAGGTCATATATTAACCGATCAGTTTATGCAAACTGCGCAGCCAGGTATTTATGCGATAGGGGATGTGGCAGGTGCCCCATGGCTTGCTCATAAGGCGAGTCACGAGGGGATTATTGTAGCTGAAGCAATAGCAGGTCTTAAAGCCCATCCGATTAATAAGAATAATATTCCTGGCTGTACCTATTCTTCACCACAAATTGCCAGTGTGGGGATAACAGAAGAACAGGCAAAAGAGGCTGGTTATCAAGTGAGAGTAGGAAAATTCCCTTCCATCGCTAATGGAAAAGCATTGGTAGATGGCTATAACGAAGGAATAATAAAAACTATTTTTGACGCTAAGACAGGAGAGTTACTTGGAGCCCATTTACTTGGAGAAGAAGTCACAGAATTAATTCATGGCTATGTAATTGCTAAGAATATGGAAGGAACAGAATTAGAGCTTATGAATACTATTTTCCCTCATCCAACTTTGTCTGAAATGTTAGGAGAGTCCGTATTGCAAGCTTATAATAGAGCAATACATATATAATTATAATAATTGATTATTGGGTAAAAATATGAGCAAAATGAATTTAGAAGATTATGAAATTATACCTCGCAGAAGGAAAATCAGTATTATAATGCAGCATGGCACAACTTTTGGTGCGGCTCTTGCTATGGCAATTTCTTTTAATGTTAACCAGTCAGTATTGTGGGCAATAATTCACGGTATATTTTCCTGGCTGTATGTTTTTTATTATTGTTTATTCGTAAATTAAGGTTCAAACGTAAAATATAATGATAAATAATCAAATAGTTAAAAATTATGCTATAGCGCTATTTGCAGGTGCAGTAGATAAGAGCCTTGAGGATAAAGTATTTGAAGAAATTACTGCTATTGATGGAATAATTAACGAAAGTATGGAAATCAAAGATATACTGCTTTCTCCCATCACCACATATGCAGAAAAGATGAGAGTTGTTGCAATGATAGAAAAAGTCATTAATATTGAGACTGTAGTTAAGCAATTCTTACTAACTTTGATTAAACATTCCCGTATGTCTATATTGCCAAAGATAAGGTTAGCATATAGTCAGTTGCTTAATGAGAGGAAAAATATAAAAATGGTAAAAGTGGTTTCTTCTAAAAACTTAGATACTAAGGAAAAAGAGTGGATCACAGATTATTTAGAAAAGGAACTACAGAAAAAAGTGGTGATCGAGTATAGTAGTGATCAGGCTATAATTGGTGGTCTGGTCATCAAGTATGATAGTATAATTAGAGATTACTCAATTCTGGGTACGCTCGGAAGAATAAGCAAAATCATGCAAGAGACTAGAATAAACTGGAATATAGGTTAATTAATGTAATTCCCGCAGCCCATGATCTCATCGCTTGCTGCGGCTGGGAACCAGAGAGATTCCGAATCAAGTTCGGGATGACTTAACTAATAGTAATTAAATACTTACTTGGAGTATAATGATGAAGTTGAAAGCGGTAGAAGTTGCTGAGATATTGAAGCAAGAAATTGCGGAGATAAATGCGCTAACTGACATACAGGAAGTAGGGCAGGTCATCGCAGTTGGTGATGGCATCGCTAAAGTATACGGTATTGATAATGTTGAAGCCAATGAAGTAGTAGAATTTTCATCTGGAGTAAAAGGGCTAGCACTTAACCTTGAGATGGATTCTGTCAGTGTAATTATTCTTGGTGATGATCGGACAGTAAAGCAAGGTGATACTGTTAAAAGAACTAAGCAAATTCTACAAGTACCTGTTGGTAAAGCTTTACTTGGTAGGGTAGTAGATGGTATTGCTAATCCAATTGATGGTAAAGGGAAGATTGTAACCGATTCCTATAAGGATATAGAAGGACAGGCGCCAGGCATAATTGCAAGGCAGAGCGTCAGTGAACCACTGCAGACTGGCATAAAGGTTATCGATTCATTGATTCCAATTGGTAGAGGGCAAAGGGAATTAATTATAGGTGATAGGCAGCTGGGAAAAACAGCTATCGCTATTGATACAATAATTAATCAAAGGCAAGCCCATATTGATAATGATGAGAAGAATAAGGTTTACTGTATTTATGTGGCTATTGGACAGAAGCGTTCAACGGTAGCTCAGGCAGTAAAAAAATTAGAAGAAGCTGGGGCAATGGAATATACAGTGGTTGTAGCAGCTACTGCTTCTGATCCAGCAGCGTTGCAGTATGTTGCACCTTATGCAGGTTGTAGTATAGGAGAGTATTTTCGTGACAATGGTATGCATGCTTTAATTATTTATGATGATTTGAGTAAACATGCGGTTGCATATAGACAGATTTCCTTATTGCTTAGAAGACCGCCAGGACGAGAAGCTTACCCTGGAGACGTATTTTACTTGCATTCACGCTTACTTGAAAGGGCTGCGAAAATGTCAGATGCTCATGGTGGAGGATCACTTACTGCTTTGCCTATTATCGAAACACAAGCAGGTGATGTGTCAGCTTATATTCCTACCAACGTTATCTCAATCACTGATGGGCAGATCTTCTTGGAAGGAGAGCTTTTTTATCAGGGTACAAGACCTGCGGTCAATATTGGACTATCGGTTAGTAGGGTGGGTTCTGCTGCGCAAATTAAAGCCATGAAACAAGTGGCGGGTACTATTAAGCTAGAGCTTGCTCAGTATAGGGAACTCGCTGCATTTGCTCAATTTAGTGCAGATTTAGATAGTGCAACCAAACAATTAATTGAGCATGGTGGAAAGCTCACTGAAATTTTGAAACAAAATCAGTATTCACCGTTTTCTGTAGAGGATCAGGTGGTAAGTATTTATATAGGTGTGAAGAGCTATCTCACTAGCATTCCAATGTAACGGGTCAAG
>JAJZHL010000083.1 GCA_021804505.1 Pseudomonadota bacterium
GTTAGTTACCAGCAACTGGAGCGAATGGAAAAGATAGCCATATTAGAGCAAAAATTAGTACCTCAGCTGAGGAAACAATTTAAGGAAGCCCTACAGGAAGATTCAACTAACCTCTTGCCAAATGACAAGATTTTAGACAAAGATATCGAAGCATACTTGTGTTATGCTATCAATAAGACACGCCTTGATGCCAATAACATAATTGGCAATGAAGATTCTATCGGCCAAATATTATCAACCAAACATCAGCACGTTCAAAATTTAAGCCTCCTAAGAGCTAAAGACTATAATAAAATAGTCAAACAAACTATGGATTATTTTAATAAGGCTAGAGACGAATTAAGAATAGAACAAGAGCTGCAACAAGACAATAGGCGTCAACAACAGCAACGGCAAAATCGTGGTATGTTGATGAAAATGTAAGGTGCCCCCTTCGCCTTGCATTCCCTTTAACAAGCTATATAAAAAACGTATATCTAAGAAAAGCAAAAATGCTAGTACTGCTTAAAATCATAAATTAAACCATTGACATGGTGTTGTAATTCATACTAAAGTTAGTCTAAAAGCAGTTAATAATAGTGTATTTTATGTTGCATGAAAATATTGATGGTGACTTACGCAAGATTTTTGATACGATTCATAGTCATTTGCTTGAAAATGCTATATCAGCTGAAATATCATATCGAATAAAAGACCCATGTTCGACCTTAAAGAAAATGATCAGAAAAAGCATTAATGTTCAGCAGTTAGTGGACATTGTTGCATTTAGAATTATAGTGACAGAAAAAGATGATTGTTATAAGGCTTTAGACGTTGTAAGCAATATATGCACAAACTATTCCAGAAAAATTTAAGGACTTTATTGTTGAGCCAAAAAATAATGGATATCAATCTTTACATAGCGTGATTGTTGTTGGTTTACGTGATATAGAGTTACAGATACGTAGTAAGCAAATGCATTATACAGCTGAGGTAGGAGAAGCAAGCCATCGTGAGTATAAAAACGAGCAAGAAGAAAAAATTAAGAATTTATTTGATATAACCCTAAGTAAGTTAGCTACAGATAAGGCGTATTGTATTTTAGAGAAATTTAATTGGACAGCGGATGATTTAGTCGCTTACGAACAAGAAATAGAGAGTATCTTGGTCTACTTCCAAGCTAACTTGCTGAGTATACAACAATAATTTATAGATGGAGAGTTTAAAGTTGACTAATTTTATTTCTATGTCAGGCGCAATGGAGCAAACAAGTTTAAATAAAGAGCAAAGGACAGCAGTAGGATTACTATCCGTCGGTACATTTCTCGAATATTTTGATCTAATGCTCTATGTTCATATGGCAGTACTACTTAATGAGTTATTTTTTCCTAAATTTGCTCCTCACACTGCATCTCTTCTGGCAGCCTTTGCTTTTTGTTCTACATTTGTTTTTAGACCATTTGGAGCTTTGGTTTTTGGCTGGATAGGAGATAATATAGGGCGTAAATCAACTATTAGCATAACAACATTTCTAATGGCTGGCTGTTGTTTTGTTATGGCTACTCTACCAACTTATGCTGAGATAGGTTTAGCTTCTTCTGTCTTAATTACGATATGTCGTATTGTGCAAGGTATGTCTTCGATGGGGGAAATAATAGGAGCAGAACTTTATGTCACTGAAATTACTAAGCCACCTCTGCAATATAGTTTAGTAACAGTTATAGCGGCTTTTGCTAATCTAGGCACCATATTGGCTTTATTGATAGCCACCCTTATAACATCTTTTGGATTTAACTGGCGCTATGCTTTTGGCTTTGGGTTGGTAATTGCAGTAATTGGAGGAGTAGCGAGGACACGCCTTAGGGAAACCCCTGACTTTGTTGATGCAAAACGCAGAATGAAGCACAAAATTGAAAAATTTGGCTTTGATTCTAAATTGATGGACAGTAATCCAATTGTGCTAGAAAAGCTTAATAAAAAAACTATACTGTTTTTGTTTTTTATGGATTGTGGTTGGCCAGTAGCGTTTTATATTACTTATTTTTATTGCACGACTATTTTAAAGGATGTTTTTCATTATAGTCCAGCACAAATTATTCAACATAATCTAATAATTGCAATAGTAAATTTCTTAGAACGATTAGTATTATCTTATCTAACTTACAAAATATACCCTTTAAATATCTTGAAATTTAAGGCTACTATATTTTTTATCTTTATGTTATTTGTTCCATATCTGTTGAATAATCTTCAAACCCCTTTCGAGCTGATGTTGATTCAGATGATAATTATTGTTTTTGGATGCACTACCTTACCAGCTGTGCCTATTATATATAAACATTTACCAGTATTTAAACGTTTTACTTGTGCTAGTTTTACATACGCCTTCTCTACAGCTGCGATATATATTGCCACTTCTTTTGGTTTGATATATTGTACTGCTACTTTAGGGCATTACGGAATATTAGCAATAGTGATACCAGTCACTATTGCTTTTATGTCTGGAGTTGTGCATTTTAGAAATCTTGAAAAAGCAGTAACGGTTTATTCTAAAGGTTCTGCTAATTAATTAGCATTTACTGATGAATATTGCTTTAAACATAATTGGTATAGTTCTTCTTCTACGTTTGGAATCTCAAAGAATGCAGAGAGTGGTAAAAACCACTTTATGGTTTCTTGTACTATTTTCATAGCTTTTTCAGGAGATTTAGCTCCTAAAGTTCTCATATTATGCAATCTATCGCATTGTTTTATAAGAAGTACATCATATTTCTTTTGAAACCACAATGATTCAGTCATTTCTGCTGAGGTAATTTTTCGATCTCTCTTTATTCTAGTTAAATCTTCTACTTGACTAGAAACTATGGGACCAAAAACTTTTTCTATTATATTAAATGTAAGCTCTGTATCTTCGACAGTGTCGTGAAGTATACTAGTAACAATAATATCCGTTCTAAATAAGCAATCAGAAATAATATACGCTACTTCTATAGGGTGAGAATAATATGGTTCTCCAGACTCTCTCATTTGGTTACCGTGATACTTCCTTGCGTAATAAACAGCTTTTTTAACTTCTGAAATATCTACTTTATCCTTTGTATTTTGATTTAATAGTACTATCTTGTCCAATAACCTTTCTGAATAAGAACAAGCTTTAAACTTTGATGGGGAATAATCATAATTTTTCATAAATCTCTCTTATCTTGCTTGATATATTGTATAAGGAAACCACAGATGAATCTATTAAGTAAGACAAAAAATAGCCTCTAAAAATAGCCTCCTATTTATAGAGGCTATTTTGGCAGATATTTATAGGCTCTCCGTCAAAAGTCTCAGTTTTTGACTGAGTTTCAGGAAATTTTTGGTAAAATTATAAGGGATAATTTTTTGTCACAACTTTCAAAATTTGGCACGTCAAAATGTTCTAAATTTCAGATCCTGCACAAGATTTTCTGTGTGGCGACAACTAATGCGATCGAGGGTTTAAATAGCCAGTTGCGTAAAGTTACTAACAACAAGAGGGTTTTTCCTAACGATGATTCTGTTGTGCAAAAATGGACTATTGTAAGTTTTAAATATGTTATATTACTTTCTGGAGTGGTTGTAGCAAATTGATGTGGCTATACTATTCCGGACAATATGTTAAACATAATGTCAAAGGAATAGGAGTAAGAAATGCCTAATAAGAAAGCAAAGCCATATCCAACGGAATTTAAGGAATCAGCGGTGAAGTTAGCGATTGAATCTACTAACCCCATTGTGCAAACTGCTAAAGAGCTGGGAATCAATGTAAATACAATACATACTTGGATAAAGCAGTACTCCAAGACAAAAGATACAGCAAGTAAGCAAGAACGAGAGATGAACTATAATTTTGATGAAATGAAGCAGCTCAAGAAAGAGCTACTCAAGGTTACTCAGGAGCGTGATCTATTAAAAAAGGCTGCAGCGTACTTTGCCAGGGAGTTCAAGTAAAGTACGCGTGGATCGAAAAGTACAGTAATGAGTTTTCTATTTCTGCTATGTGTAAGTACATGAGTCTATCACGTAGTGGTTATTATGAATGGTTACAAAACCCTGAGTGCGGTAGGATTAAAGAGGATAAGGAGATAACTAAAATGATTAAGCAAGTTTTTGAGGAAGGTCGGGGTACCTATGGTTCAAGACGAATCAAGAAAAGACTAGATCAGCAGAAGGTTGCCGTAAGTAGAAATCGGGTTACTAGGTTAATGAGGGAGTCTAGTTTAGAATGCAAAACAAAACGCAAGTTCAAAGCAACAACTGATTCTAAGCATAATAAGCAAGTATCTCCAAACTTACTTGCGAGAAAATTCAATGTGCCACAGGCTAATCAATATTGGGTAGGCGATATCACATATGTGCCAACCGAAGAAGGATGGTTATATCTATCTACTGTTATTGATCTCTACTCTAGAAAAGTAGTGGGCTGGTCAATGAACTGTAACATGAAAGCGGAGCTAGTTAATAATGCTCTGTTGATGGCTCTATGGCAGCGTAAGCCTATAAAAGGCTTGGTTTGGCATACTGATCGCGGTAGTCAATATGCTTCCGATAGCCACCGAGCCATTATTAAGCAGCATTATATTACCCAGAGTATGAGCCGCAAAGGATACTGCTGGGACAATGCTGTTGCAGAGAGTTTTTTTCATACCCTAAAAACAGAGTTAACTCATCAGTGTAAGTTTAAAACCAGGGAGGAAGCTAGACATGCAATATTTGAATATATAGAAGTGTTTTATAATCGAATCAGAATTCATTCTGCAAACGATTATTTGTCACCAGTAGAATATGAAACGCTACAATATAAAACACTGCAAAAAGCTGTGTAAAAAATTGTCCGGAAAAGTCTTGCCAGATCAGAATGAATGGGCAAAAGGGAGAAACGTTTAGTTATAAGCCTGATACCATTATGACCATGAGATCCATCCGTTAGAAAGTGGGTTAAGTAGGACAGAATAAAGCTCTCTACCCTACATTAACTTTTTGACTTTTTCCTCCTCTATGCTAAACATCACCTGCAAGATCAACATCTAGGTCATCAAAAGTATAGTGATGCAAGTAGTCATACAATTGAGGCCCATCGTGATCTACGTTAGGCACTCCTCCCTCTACAAACACCTTTAATAGTTTCGTATGTTGAGTTTCTCTTAACTTTCGAGTAATAGTCTGATGATTTCCTATCTGGTCAAAAACTAATAAGCATTTTCCATACTTATTTACAAATATTTCACTAGTATATGGCCTTTCATATCGGA
>JAJZHL010000084.1 GCA_021804505.1 Pseudomonadota bacterium
GTCAGTATATAGAGACAAGCAATTGGGATGAATTTATCAGTCAAAGCGATGTGGTAGTGGTAGATACAAGAAACGACTACGAGGTAGCAGTAGGTAGCTTCAAGGGAGCAGTAGATCCGCAGACCGAGACATTCAAACAATTCCCAGACTGGGTAGAGAAAAACAAAGACCTATTGCAAGGAAAACGGATTGCGATGTATTGTACCGGAGGGATCAGATGCGAAAAGTCCACTGCATATTTAAGAACCCAAGGTTTTAATGAAGTATATCACTTGAGAGGCGGTATTTTGCAATATTTAGAGGATACAAAAAATTCTGGCAATATGTGGGAAGGAGAGTGTTTTGTTTTTGATGACAGAAGGGCTGTATCCAATGATTTGTCTCCAGCCCCAGGCCACTGGTTGGTAAGAGACGCTACTAAAACAGAACTGCTGTAAAATTATTCAGGTGGTTCTGAAGTACCTCCTAAAATACTAGAAGAATCTAACTCAATAATAGCTGTGTTTGGTAAATATTTCGTCATCAGATTTTTAGCTGCGATTAAAGATTGTTCTTCCAAACCCATAGACACTTTACTCATGAATAGTATTTTTGGCTGTAGAAAAATAGCCAGAATGATCCCAATTTTTTTCTTCTGTTCAATGCTTAGGTTGCTAGCAGAATTAAAATTTGTACTCTCCAGTTCAGCTATTAGCTTATTCGTTTCTTTACCGCCATCTATAGTTTCTTCCTGAGTTAATTCTTTGAGTAACTTAATAGTTGACTCTTTTAAACCCACTGATGCCTGAGCTATTTGAGGTAAGTCTGAGGTTATTCTTTTTAAGAAAGCAACAGAGGCATTTTGACCAATGGATATGGGTTTAACCTCTTTTTTATCAGCTTGTAGCATCGGTAGGGATTCTGAAAAGTAAGAATTGAAGTTATTTGCCTTCTCAGGTTTAATACCCTTTACTGTATAGTACTTGTTCAAAAGCTTATCCTTAGCTATAAAGTAAGGTATTTTAATAAGGGGATGTTGCAATAAACTAAAATTTGCAGCCATCCCATTCATTATATTTGCTGCTGTTGTTGTGTTTTGCAAGTTTCCTAGCATATATTTCATAGTAAATAATTCTGGTACATCAGTTTCTAATTTTTTGGAAACGATAATTGATCTGGTCTGATTACTAATAATATTTAATACTTCTCTAATATAGAGAGGTGACCATGCAATTATCTTAAATTCCCCTAAATCATTACTGAAATTAGTCATAGCTGCTTTACTGTTAATACCTAAAATTTCTTCCAGATGCTTTTTATTTAATAATGTATGGTCTTGTGTTCTTCTACTAATTGACTTTATTAAGTTATTATCAATGTATGTTTTGGGATATTCGAATATTGATTCTATTGCTTGGAAGCTAAGAGACAATAAGCCAGAGCTTAGAGATGTTTTTAGCCAATCTGGTGAAATAGCGCTAAATTTCATTATTTGCTCAATTATAGGGTAGGTACACCAGAGGTCGCGTATATGTATCTCCAGCAAATCAATGATGATTTTAGCTGTGACGTTTAATAAAATTTTATTCTGTGAAATATGGTATAAATCGTTTACAGCTAATTTAATACCTTCATAAGGATTAGATTTAATTAAATGATAAACCTTATACAATTCTTCTCTAGATGTTATTATATTCGTGCCGTCAAATAATTTAATCAAGAGAGTAAGAATATCGAGTTTATCTGTCCTTTTATGATAATCTAGTGGATCATGGCCAAGATATGAAAGAGCTACTGCCCCTGGTAAAAAGGTCATAGGGCTACGCAAAAAATTCAAATAATAGGGCAATTTCTTAATAATTTCTGTAGCAGTAATGCTGTATCTAGTTATAGCTGGCCCCTCACTCATAAACCAGGGCATAACTGTTGGGTGTCCTAAACCTAAATTGGGTGCTGTGCTGTAAGCTGACCCCGCTCTTATAAACAAGGGCATGTCAGTTAGACTCCATGCTGCTAGATTGTATGCTATGTTGTATATAGTTGTTCCCACAACTGGACTCCAGAAGGCAGTAGTAGATAAATAATGCTTTTCTAGATAACCCTTGCTTATTAGTAATTCATCTATCGCTGTTGCTGTTAAAGAAACAGCGCCCCCTTGCCATCCATGAGAAATAAAACCGCTAATAGCACTAGTAGTTAAATTACCAATCCTCCCTAGCCAAGTTATAGGTTGTCTTGTGTTATTGCGTGTCATCTTTGGTATATCCGTATAAGTTAGTTAATCTATAATAACAATAATTTGCTATATGATGAAAACTGCATCAGTAAATAATATTAGTATGATTTAATCTTAAAACTCTGCCTGTGGTAAGGGCTTGTACCATGAATTTTTATGGCCAGTAAATGGTCTTTTGTTCCATAACCGGAATTTTTGTGCCAGTTATATTCCGGAAACTCTTTAGCATATTCTAACATTAGGCGGTCTCTTGTTACCTTAGCGATAATAGAAGCTGCTCCAATAGAAATGGATAGATTATCTCCATTTACTATACTCACAAAATGTTGGTGATTAGGAAATTTCATATTGCCATCTACAAGTACAGTATTTGGTTTGACGGTTAAATTTGTGGCAGCAATAATGCATGCTTTTTTTGTGGCTTCGAGAATATTGATCTCGTCTATCTCGTCCTGAAATACCATTCCAACTGCCCAGGTATAATTCTGCGTAATTTGCTCGTATAATAATTCGCGCATTTTGCTAGATAATTTTTTGGAGTCTTTAATTCCCTTGATGATATTTGTTTGATCGATTATTACAGCAGCCGCAACTACTGGGCCTGCAAGCGGTCCTCTACCTGCTTCATCAACACCGGCAACTACACCTAAATATTTATTTTCTAGAGTTAACATAAAGTATTGTTACCTTAATAATGCAGCTTGTGCCAAAGAGGCTGCGACTGCGGTTTCGGTTCTAAGTACGTTTGGCCCCAAGCTAAAGGAATAACAATTGCTCTGTTGAGCAAACATATTCAGCTCATTTTCTGAAAAACCTACTTCAGGTCCGATAATTAAAGTTATACTCTTCTGCTCCTCCAAATTGGTTTCGCAAAACATGTGGGGATTCGCGTGCTCACATATGGTAACTACGCTCCGCTCGCTTACCTCTCGATTTACGTTCCAATTTTCCAAAACATTTGAGTATACGGTTAACAGTGTTTTATTGGGATCCTCATTCTCATTAGCATACAGTATAAAATTATGAGAAGTTTGTTCTAAAAAATTATTTAGGAGTGATAAAGGTAGCAAAGTTGGAGGTACAAGCCGCTCAGATTGCTCAGTAAATTCTATTATACATCTCTTAATTTTATCGGTATTAATTTTGTGAAATTGTGATCTCTCTGTGTTTAATGGAGCAATTACTGTAACCCCAAGCTGCACAGCCATAGAAATTGCATCTAACATCTTATCATTTTTTATTACAGCTAAGGCTAGAGTTAAATTTGGTTCTTTAGCTATTGTTCTGAAAAGGTCCATTAGGAGAACAGAGATATTATTTCTTGTTATATCAGTGATTTTTCCTATAAATTCACCATCACTACCGTTAAATATCCTTACTTTATCGTTAACTTTAAGTCTCAATACAGTTTTGAGATAGTGATAATGTACATCTTCTAGGTTTAATAAAATATCTTTGCTTAATTTGCGATCAACATATATTCTAGATAGAGAAGAAATTTTCATAATTTAGGCAAATTTATGGATAATAAACAAAAAGATAATGCAAAAAATAAGCCAGTAGCCAAGGAAATTGGCGGAGTTAAAGGCAAAGAACCGACCACTTATGGAGATTGGCAGCATAAGGGTAGAGTAACAGACTTTTGAATTAAACTTCCTTTCGGACTCCGGCATCTCGAGCCACGTTAGGGGCGTGGTGATCCAGTCTTTCCTGGATGGCCACGCTACGCTCGCCATGATATTAGCATAAGCGAGTTTAGAGAGAAGTTTATTCACCTCTAACCTACTTACGATTCTTAGGCTTATTCTTAAACATTGCTAGCATTCTTTCAGTCACAATAAACCCACCAAAAATATTTATAGCTGCAAAAAAAGTTGCAACATAACCAAGAGCGCTGGATAAATTAAATATGCCGCTAGCAGCTGCTATCATTGAGCTAATAATTATTATACCCGAGATAGCATTTGTAATGGACATTAAAGGTGTATGTAGCGCTGGGGTGACTTTCCACACAATATAGTAGCCAACAAAGGCTGCCAGCACAAAGGCTGTTAGTAGAAAAATCAAAGGATCTACCCCCGTCGTAATGGTTTGACTAGAAGTGTCGATAACTAATTGCTTTAATTTAGCCGTCAATTCAGCAGTATCTTGCGCTATTTCCGAAGCTTGTTGTGCTATTATGGGTAATTGAGTTGTCATATTAATACTTTTTAGTTTTGTGTTTATTATAAATTTATTTTAACTACGGAATGGTTCCTCTATTATTCCATCTTTGGTCACCAACATTTGTTTTATTACTTCATCGTTAAAATTAAAATTGCCTGTTTGCAGTCCGTAATCTATTACATTATACAAATTTTTGGAGTATAATTTTGAGCTATCTGTAGCAACGGTAGTAGCTAGATTGGCGGTACCAATTATTGTGACGCCATCTTGAGAAATAACTTGATCGATCTTGGACCCTTCTACATTACCACCACTAGATGTTGCCATATCTAAAATAACCGAGCCATATTTCATGGATTTTACCATTGTTTCTGTAACCAGCAGAGGTGCTTTTTTCCCTGGTATTTGCGCTGTAGTTATTATGATATCATAATTCTTTATTATACTTGCTAGAAATTCTTCTTGTTTTACTTTGGAGTCACTTGATAGCTCTGATGCATAACCAGATTTATCTTGAGAATCATTCTGTAATTCTGGAGAGACAAATTTTGCGCCTAAACTTTCTACCTGCTCTTTTGTTGCTAGCCTTACATCATAAGCAGAGACAACTGCGCCAAGCCTTTTTGCTGTAGCAATTGCTTGCAAGCCTGCTACTCCAACACCTAGGACAAGGAGTTTGCATGGGGCAACTGTTCCAGCAGCAGTCATCATCATAGGAAAAGCTCTGGTGAAATGATAGCTACATTCAATTACTGCTCTGTAACCGGCAAGATTACTTTGAGAGGATAAGGCATCCATATTTTGAGCTCGGGTGATCCTTGGAACTAATTCCATTGCTATACCAGTTAGGTTTTTCTTAGCTAAGCTTGCGATA
>JAJZHL010000085.1 GCA_021804505.1 Pseudomonadota bacterium
AAGCTCCTAATGCTAGAGATAGTCCAAAATGCTCAGTAGCCCATGCAGCAGAGAGTACCACTAGCAGTGTCATAGAAATTGGTAATTCATTTACATCACCATTGTCTGAAGAAATGAGACCAAATAGTGGCCTGAGGAATAATCTACCTACGATGAATATTACTAGTAATGCAACTATAGCTTTTGCTAAAGCTGTTCCCAAAGCTAAAAATAATGAATTTGTAGCATTGCCTGCAAGTAATGGTACTATAACCAACAAAGGTACAACAGCGAGGTCTTGCAAGAGTAAGATTGCTAAAGTGATACGTCCAAGTTGAGTGGACTGCGCACGATTTTCTGCTATTACTTGCATAACAATGGCAGTAGAAGATAGAGCTAGACCACCACCAATAATTATTGATGCACCACTATCTCCGCTTATTAAGACCACTGCAGCAGCAATAATTATACCTGTTGTAAATACTTGCAGAGATCCTAAGCCAAAAACATAGCGTCTCATTACCTTTAATCTTTCAAAAGATAATTCTAATCCTATGGCAAATAGGAGAAAAACAACCCCTAGCTCTCCTAGCAGCTTGGTTTGATCGTAAGTTACAATCTTAAAACCATGGTCTCCAATTACAGCTCCGGCTATTAGATAACCAAGAACGGGACTAAGCTTTAGACGCTTAAGGGTCGCTACAACAAATACAGAAGCCCCGATTAAAACTATAATGCTAATTAGAATATGCTCTTCCATTTATACCTTAACTTAAAAATAGCTTATTAACATATTCTTTATGCATTTATGTTATTAAAATTTTTGTTTATAATTTTGAGTGTGAAATATACTGTAAAACGTCAATAAATAAGCAGTTTAACTAAAATTAGAAAATAATCAATATTATAATATAGATAACTCTATAAGATCCTATATACTATGTTATTTTTAAATAGCCTTTAGATTAATGTTAATAGACTGTGTTAGTATTAATACTCAATATTATGCTATATCAGCTTTACTTTATTAGCTTCTCCTAATATTTTTATGTTTAATTTATATTTGGAACATTCACAAATTGCACAGAGATAGAAAATTATGACAAATGCAGCAAAAAAAAGGGAACTTCCTTATGCTAAGAAATACAATAGTTGGCGCATTAGGATTTTATATTCAATAGTAATTGGTTATGCAACTTTCTACTTTTGTCGTCAAAACTTTAACATTGCTATGCCGATATTAATGGATCATTTTGGTACGAGCAAAACTCAGATAGGGTGGATTTTATCCACAGCATCTATAATTTATGGTATCGGGAAACTGTGCAATGGTTTTTTTAGCGACAGAGCTAACGCTCGTGTTTTCATGGTGGTAGGTCTTGTTGTTGTAGGAATCATAACATTTATCTCAGGTTTTGCTAAGAGCATAACTTTATTAGGGGTTCTGTGGATTATAAATAATTGGTTTCAATCTATGGGGTGGCCTCCTGCCAGCAAGATGCTAACTCATTGGTATGCGCAAAAAGAATTAGGGATGAAATGGGCATTAGGGGCAACTTCAAATCAGATTGGCGGAGCCATTACCATGGTATTATGTGGTTATTTAGTTGAATCATATGGGTGGGAAATGGCATTTATAGTTCCAGGAATAGTAGCTATTTTAGTGTCGATGTTTTTACTTAATAGGCTACGTAGTTCACCGCAGGATCTAGGCTTACCGGTTGTAGAGGAATATAAAGACTGTGAGCTACCTGACTCTAGGCAGACATCTTTATTAACACATGAATTGTTTAGAATTGTATTCTATAACAGACTGATATGGTATATTTGCCTTACGAATATGTGTATTTATATTGTGCGCCTCGGGATAATTTTTTGGATACCAGCTTTTTTATATCAGCTAAAAAATGTTAGTCTATCCAGTGCGGGTTGGCAAGTAGCCTCTTATGAAATTTTAGGTTTAGTGGGGGGAATTATGGCAGGATGGATGTCAGATAAAATGTTCCGAGGTAAGCGTGGTCCAGTAGGAGCAATGTTTATGCTTGGACTTGTTGTGACGTTGTTATTATTCTGGCAAATACCAAATGAACATAATATACTTAGCATGATAATTTTGGCTTTAATGGGTTTTTTCGCGGCTGGTCCTCAGATTCTCGTTGGGGTTGCTACTGCTGATTTCACAAATAAACAAGCTGTTGGTACAGCTAATGGGTTGGCTGGTTTGTTTGGTTATTTAGGTTCAGCTTTAGCTGGTGTATGTGTTGGCTGGATTGTAGATAATTCAGGGTGGGATGGAGTTTTTATATTTTTTATCTTTTCTGCACTTACAGGTATGGCATTTTTTATTTTAACCTGGTTGCATGATGCTAAGTAAGTGTCATAGGTGGCAGAATTTGCTTGCGAAATTTATATAAAATTATATAAATACTAAACTAATATAAAATTAATTAATAAAGGTTTATTGTGGTACAAGAATACACTTTCTCAATGATAAAGCCAGATGCTACAAAAAGGAATTTAATTGGCAAAATTAATTCTTACTTAGAAAACGGCGGTTTAAAAATAGTTGCGCAAAGGATGACTATTCTAACTAAAACTCAAGCAGAACAGTTTTATGCAGAGCATCAAGCTAGGCCTTTTTTTAATAGCTTAATTAGCTATATTACTTCTGGACCAGTAGTATTGCAAGTTCTTAAAGGCGAAGATGCTATAGCAAAGAACCGTAAGATAATGGGTACCACAAATCCTAATGATGCGGAAGCAGGTACAATTAGGAAAGATTTTGCAGTGGACATTGAAGCAAATAGTATACATGGTTCTGATACTCCAGATAGTGCAAAAAGGGAAATTAAATTTTTCTTCTCTGGAGAGGAAATCGTAGCATAACATGCAATATGATGTAGTAGTTATTGGTGGCGGACATGCTGGTTGTGAGGCGGCATCTGCTGCAGCTCGTCTTGGTGCTAACACTCTCTTGATTACTTTAAAACCAGAAAATCTTGGAGAAATGTCCTGTAATCCTGCAATAGGTGGAGTAGCCAAAGGGACGCTAGTTAAGGAAATAGATGCATTTGATGGTCTGATGGGAAAGATCATTGATCAGGCGGGTATACATTATAAAATGTTAAATGAGAGCAAGGGGCCGGCAGTTTGGGGGCCAAGAGCTCAAGCGGATAGGAAGCTTTATAGACAAGCTATGTATAACGCTTTAATGCATCACACAAATTTAACTATTATGTATGGTTCTGTAGAGGATATAGAAGTACAGAGTCATGAGGTACAATCTGTCTTATTATCTGATGGTACTAAAGTTAAAAGTAAAAAAGTTATATTAACGACGGGCACATTTCTCTCGGGTCTTATCCATATAGGAACAAAAAAAATTCCAGCCGGAAGGTTTGACGAACAACCATCATATGGATTATCTCGTACACTAAAATCCTTGGATTTCTGTCTTGGCAGGTTAAAAACGGGTACTCCACCCCGAATTGATGGTAGGACAGTCGATTATACTGAAATAGAAACACAGCCTGGAGATGCTATACCTCGCCCTTTTTCAGAATTAACAGAATTTGTTAATATCAAACAAATAAATTGTTATGTTACCAGAACTACTGAACTAACTCATGAAATTATAAGAAAAAATTTAAACAAGTCTGCTATGTATTCTGGGCAAATTGAAGGAATAGGTCCAAGATATTGCCCATCTATAGAAGATAAAGTTACTAAATTTTCTTCTAAAACTAGTCATCAAATTTTTTTAGAACCTGAAGGCCTTGATGATTACATCATTTACCCTAATGGTATCTCAACATCTTTACCTGAGGATGTACAATTAGAGTTATTAAAAACAATACCTGGCCTTAAAAGCGCTGTTATGGTAAGAGCTGGATACGCAATAGAGTATGATTATGTTGATCCTAGAGAGCTACAGGCTACACTAGAAACTAAAAAAATTAAAGGATTGTACTTTGCGGGGCAGATTAATGGCACTACCGGCTATGAAGAAGCTGCTGGCCAGGGTTTAATTGCTGGAATTAATGCAGCCTTATCGTTTAAAAATCAAGCAAGCCTTATTCTAACTAGGGCGGACGCATATATTGGAGTAATGATTGACGATTTAATTACCTTTGGAACCACTGAGCCGTATAGGATGTTTACTTCCAGATCCGAGTATAGACTTTCTATTAGAGCGGATAATGCGGATTTGAGACTTACTCCAATGGCGATAAAGCTTGGGATGGTATCTAGTACCAGGAAAGAAGCTTTTGCAAAAAAATGTGCAAATATTAAGTATGCGGAAGAAGTCGCTAAAACCTCTTCTCTAACAACTTCAAAGTTAGCAAAGTTAGGAATAACGATTGCCCAAGATGGATCTAAGAAAACGGCATTTGACCTACTTGGATTATCAAACTTTGGTATTGATAAAACAATGGAAATATTCCCAGAGTTGATGTCATTAGATAAAAAAGCGCTTTATTATTTGTCAGTAGAATCCAAATACTTCTCTTACTTATCAAGACAACAAGCCGACATTAAATTATTTAAAACAGAAGAATTGATGCCAATAATTGAAAATATAGATTATTCTAAAATTGCTGGTTTGTCTAAAGAAGTAATAGAAAAGCTAAGCTATTATAAACCAAAAACTATTGGTGAGGCAAAAAAAATATCTGGTGTGACACCCGCAGCCCTTACTGCTATAATAGTTTATATCAAGACCAAATTATAGCATGAATGTTTCACGTGAAATAGTAAAGGCTTTAGAACAATTTCAGTTATTAGCTCTAAAATGGAATAAGTCTATTAACCTTGTTTCTTCTAGTACGGTAGAAGAGTTCTGGACTAGGCATATTTGTGATTCTTTACAGCTTATGCAATATATAGAGAATAAAGATATACGTTTGATAGATGTTGGTTCTGGAGCGGGGTTTCCTGGTCTTGTGTTGTCTATTGCAGGAATCAAAAATGTAATTTTAATTGAAGCTGATATAAGAAAGGCTGCTTTTTTATATCAAGCTTCTAAAATTTCTAATAATAAGGTGCAAATTATTAATCAACGAATTGAGGAAATAAAGTTAAATTGTGATATATTCACTTGTAGAGCGGTTGCTCCATTGCAAAAAATACTTTCTTATGGTAAAAATATTACAGTAAACAATAAGTATTTGTTGTTAAAAGGAGCGGAGGCTCAAAAAGAAATTAATGATGCACGAAAAGAGTGGTCTTTTTGTTGCGTGGTACATGATAGTATAACTTCGAAGAGTGG
>JAJZHL010000086.1:0-1264 GCA_021804505.1 Pseudomonadota bacterium
CTACTACACAAGTACCATATTTACGGCCTTCTTGCATCAGCTTAGCTAAACTTGGAAATCTTCCAAATACTGCTAGCTCATCTATAATAATCCATACGCGTCTATTTTCGGGCGAGTCAGTCTTCATTAAATTAGCAATAACAAGTTCTGCTAGGCTCGCATTAATTGGAATAGTTAATTCCCTGGTAGAAGGCTCAGCGGCCAAAAATAGCCACCCACTAAAGCCGTTGTCAATTTTGGTAATATATTCTTGTATTGAAAACCTACCTGCTTCCCTTGTATCCCGTAAGAACCTTAAGGGTTTTATATTAGTCATTAGGACTGACATTATTGAGGCAGCAGCTTTAGCGTTTTCTTTGGTAAAATATTGAATTGCGTCTGTTCCATGCAGGATTTTTCTCAATTCTCCTTGGCCGCTTTGACATATAATCTTGCGTAATTCTTGAATAGAGTATTGCTTATATTTTTGTAAGAAGCTTGCGCATTCAACGAAGATACCTTGCGCCGCTTCTTCCCAAAAGTCAGTAGCGCTTCTATTATTCTTCCTACTGTTAAAGCCGATCAAAGTATCAGCAAACTTCTCAAGATGTCTTGGTTTGCTACAATCAGCCCAGAAATCCCAGGCCATCCCTCTAGTATCAAAGGGGTTGAAGATAATATCACCACGCTTAGGATTATAATATTTAGCTATCATCTCACCAGTTTGATCAATAATAACAGCCGGCTGCCTTTTGCTCTCTATTTGCGGTAATAAATTATGGATTAGATTAGTTTTACCAGAGCCAGTAGAGCCAGTGACTAAGAAATGCCTTGTTTCCATATCTTTAACTAAAGGCATATTGCCGATATAAAAATCACTGCATAATCTTAATTGTTTTAACTTGCTGCTTACTTGCTTATCAGTAAGCACTACTCCGCTACCTTCATGTTTTCTATCAAGTTTTAAACTACGCCCTAACTTACTCCATAAAAGAAAAACGAAGCCGCCTGCTAAGGCTCCAAAGTCAAGGGATTTGATAACCAGGGACTGTAATGCCGCAACTGATTCATTCCATGCTGACTTAAAGCGAGGGCTAAAGATTACCGAACTAGCTAGCATATTCTTTTTCCAGAGCCTACCTTCTGAATAAGCGTCAACATTAGCTGCTGCTTTGCCAATAGAGATTTTGGATAAAGCAGGATGCACTGCCAATGCTAATTTTGCTTTTGCATAAGTAATAGCACCGTCTAAATCAATCTTCTCAGTATTGCTAGCACTAGAGCT
>JAJZHL010000086.1:1274-5227 GCA_021804505.1 Pseudomonadota bacterium
TCCAGCCTAAGCAAAAACCAGCCAGTAATGACACAAAGATTGTAGTGCCAATTACCTGCCTGAGCATTCTTACTTTGTGCAGGAAAACTTGACCACCACCAATAAAATTACTAATCATATCGTTTCTTTCCTTCCCTGAATATTGGTTTTAATTGATCCAACTTTGCTTACACTAGACGTCACTAAAATATTTTGTATGAAAGATAATTTACTTTTTTACCTTTTTAACTATCCGCAAATTCTATTAACGGGCTATAGTCACCGTTATCTGCAGTACGTAAGGCTTGTAAATATCGATCTCTAAAAGATGATTCTTGAATTAAGTTATTACTACCCCAACTGAATCTTGGTTCATTAAGATTAAGTATGTACAAATCAGCCAATAATCTAGAAAATCTACCATTACCATTTAGAAATGGATGAATAAAAACTAATCTGTGATGTAAGCGCACACCAATTTCTCTAAACGGAAAAGTAGCATTTGTTTGCCAAAATATTACATCATCAATTAGTATTTTTAGTTCTTGCTGAATATAAACACTATTAACCCCAATATTCGTCTCCTTCTTACGGAATTTACCCGCCCAAACCCAGGTATCACAAAACATTCTACTGTGAAGCTTCTTATAGAAATCAATTGAAAGAATATCATTAATTTTGTGATTTTTAATCCACATTTCTGCTCTGGCTATATTATATTGCTCCCACTCATCAAGCTGATGTTGTTTAGTCAAATGCTTAGGAATTAAATTATATATTTCATCCGGTGAAAGAGGAGTAGCTCCCTTTGCATAAGTAAACTGCATTATTTATCCCATACGTGTTTTATATTATTCTTTAGAATCTCTCCCTTTAAGATTTCAATCTGATCTTTCATAGATTCTATTGAAGTTTTTTGGTCTTCCAGTGCCATATGATGAGAAGTCTGAGTAAGTTGCATTCTTGCTTTATCTTCAGCAATTTTTTCAATAAATTTTATCATTTCACTATTGGGCACAAAGGCATAAACTAATTTACAATTCATCGCCTTTGCCATTTTGTCTAACGTTGCAACAGTTGTACGTCCTTCTAGTTCATCGGCCTCAATTTTAATTATCCTCTCGCTACTAACATTACACCTAGCCCCAAGTTGCCTAGTATTCATTCCCAAAGCTTTTCTAATAGTTTTAACCCATCCAACATGTGGGCGTGATATATCGGACAACCCTGATACTTCTGCCTCTATTTGTTTAGCTTTTATTTTTCTTAGTGACCAATCCATATGTTTATTCTTATACTAATTTATAATATATATATTATTATAATACAATTTTTTTACAATATATATATTAGCAAATATTAGAGCGCCAATTACTAGCCTGAGCATTCTTACTTTGTGCAGGAAAACTTGACCACCACCAATAAAATTACTAATCATATGGTTATTCTCCTATGTTATTTATTGCTAATTTACATCTGTTACTCAAATGCCTAATTAAATTGTTTACAAGCCCTACTAACATTTTAGAAAAACATAGTTTTTTAAAGAATTGCTTGATATCATGAGAATGTAGAATATCGATAAAATCGGGTATAATGATGCAAAGCTTTATCAAAGCAAGGTTAAATAAGGACAATTTTTGGAATTTAATGTTTTTGACATTACCATCTCTTGCTATATTTATTGCGCAGTCAACAATGAATGCTGTCCCGGGTGGGTTGTTAATATTACTGGCTACTTTAATTTTTGCTCCGTATCTTGTATCTAGAGTTAATAAAGTAGAATATAAAAACGATATGTTCCACAGTAGTGGTACAAAAAGGGTATTATGCCCGAATATGCCGGAGGCCGTAGGTTTTGTATTGTGGTCAGCTATTCCGTTTGTAGCATTCTGGATATTATTTTTACATAAAAAATACCCCCATCTAGATGAGAATTTGGCTATATATAATTTAATTTTTTGGTTTGTACCTACTATATATTTCATTTTAAAAAATCTCCCTATAGCCTTTATTTTTAATAAAACTGCTTGGGCTAAAAGCAATGGTACTTCTGTATTTCATAGTTCCAACAATAACTGGAGAAATAATTCGCGTCATTTTTCTGTAAATTCTGACAGCAAACATACCTGCATGAGCTATGATTATTTGCCTGGTAATATGTACCATGGTAGTTATCTTGATAGATATCGTAAATAGTATTTCCATTATTTTTTATCCTTTGCTTTTAAAGGTTTTGTAGACGGTATTTGTACTGCATTTTCAGCACTTTTTAAATATTCAAAAGATTTTTGCTGTGCATTCATACCTCCTATACCAAGATTTTTACCTATTATATTCCCCTGCCCAATTCTATCCTTCTCATACTCCTTAACTTTGTTATCCATCCCCTGCTCCAAAACTTTGTTGTGATGCCCAACTGCATGTATTTGATCTTTGGCATTAGTTGTTATATCCTGCTTTTTATCTGCAATATTGTTTTGAGCTTTCTCAATCCTGGTTTTCATTAAATCAGCGTTTAATCCATCTTTAGCAGCTTGTTTTTGCAGGTCTATTTGCCCTTGATTGCTGGCTTTTCCTGAATGCTCATTATGGAAGGCTGCGGCATCTCTCGAAGCACTACTAACTATATTTCCCCTGCTAGCTTTAACTTGTGCTAGTTCTTTTTCGGTCTCAGCTTGTACCATAGAGTTCCATACTCTAGCGGCTCTTGGATCGTTAGACTCAATCATTTTATGAGCCGCCTCTTGTGATACTCCATATGTTTTAGCAACAGCCAGCTCAGCTTCGTGGGTCATATCGCGTCTATCGGTAGCACTTTTGCTTTGTGATGCTTGTAGAGCAGTACTATAACTTTCGACTTCTTCTTGTTTTTGCGATATTGACTTGCCATAGCTCTGCATTTGATCGTAGCTAGCTTTAGTACTTTTAGCTAAGCTTTGATCTATACTGTCATCTTTGGTATAATGTTCATTAGAAGCTGCTCGCAAGAGAGTATTGAGTGAGTTACTAGTATTATTTTCTCTATTTATAGAATTATCTTTTTCCAAGCTTTGATTGTTATTGTTTTCAGCGTTCACTGAACCGTCAATAGCAACTCCCGCTGATCCTGTAACTACCGGCACGAATCCAGGTACTTTAGCTCCAACATCGGCGTATGCTTTTACAGTAGTACCAGCAGCTTGTCTCCAACCATAACCGTCACGATCATGCAGAGATTGTGTATGGTTGATAGCCTGCTGCATTGCTTTCCCTTCTTCGGTCGTAGTGTCAATATTCAGAGACTCCCCTGCTGCTTGTTTTTGAGCTAAATGTGATATTCTATCTGTAGCAGTATTAACTGCCGAACTTTGTGATTGTTGGTAATGTTGTTCATCGCCTCTTAAGGAGCTTAAGGCTTTCGTCATTCCCTCTTGTAGATGTACTTGTTTGCCTTCTTCCATGATAAGGCTTGCTGAACCGGAAGATTTATTTACTCCGGCGCCGCTGGTTATACTACTTGTGCCATCAGCAAAGCCCTTGAACATTGAGCCATCTGCTCCTTGCACCTGAGTTGCTCCTTCCTGATACAATTGATTAAAGTCGGTTTTAAAGCCTGACTTATTCCCTATACTTGCTGTATCCTTACTTATATTATCAAAGCTTCTATTGCCGCTGGTTATCTCACTACTTGCAGTGCCTGCGGCTGAGCTGCTTGCAGACTGTAAAGTGCTAGCTAAGTGGACGAAGCTTCCTACTCCGCCTTGGACAATGGCAAAGCTTAAAAACGGTATAGACATCTGTAGTCCACTTGCTACTAGGACAATAGAATCTATAGAATCATAGGCCCCATTAAAATTAGCAAAGGTAAGAGCGCCGCCTGTTAAAGCAGAGCCTCTGAGATTGCTATATAACTCAATAAAGAGGTTTAACACTGCATTCAGTGCTGGCCAGATTTGAAGACTAAAAACTACTGCGGCGTATTTGAGATAATG
>JAJZHL010000087.1:0-2338 GCA_021804505.1 Pseudomonadota bacterium
CCTTAAACCACTCGGACACCTATCCAAGAAAATTCATAGCAGATAGCCGCAAAAAGTTCAAGAATAAACGTTCTTTCATTAGTTATTTGTGTTTAAACAACGTGGCATTCTGACAAACGTAACGCATGGAGAAGAAAATATATTTTACTTTAAGAAGTTTAGCTGCAGAAATTATTATAGATACTGGATAGATTAGGTATAAAAAAGTAGAGAAAGTAGTGCATCAAGGCTAACAGAACATACTATAAACATAAAAAAGTAGAGTATGTTCTGTTAGACAATAAAATTACTAACTAGCAGAAGTACTTTCAGTACAGGTATCAGTGGTATCACCACTAATCATACCGATGATTGCTGGAGCTTGGAATAATATAATAACACCAGTAACAATAACTAGTGCTACTTCCCATTTCAATTGTCCTCTAAGAGTTTGAATCCCTAGGACGATTACACCAACAATAGCTATACCGCGAGCTGTATTACCACTGAATATATTAATCATCTCGCATAACGCATCCCCGATTGGATCATTCGAAGTGGCAGCAAAAGCATCTGCTGATAGCAGTATTAGTGCCATAGTGCAAAGAGTGAAAAGCAAACGTCGCACTAAAGTCGCATCTGCCTGCTCTGGATAGAATTTTGTTAGACTCATCATTACCTCATTAACTAAAAATATTAACATAAGGTGATTTTATACTGCATGTTAAATTCGTTCAAGGAGTTAGTTCAGGAAAGAGCTATACTAGTAATATCTTTATATAAAAATTACTTAGTTAAGTGTTGTTTTGGTCACAAATCGTATTCCTACATGGAATTTTGTGTTAGCTACCTTCCAAGTACATAAACGAAGGTAAATAGGAATAACCATACCACATCCACGAAATGCCAATACCATGCAGCGAATTCAAAGCCTAAATGACCATTAGAAGCCTTAAAATCTCCTCGTCTAGCTCTGAAATAACAAACAATCAAGAATAATGTGCCGATTATTACGTGTGCGCCATGAAAGCCAGTCGCTAAGTAGAAGTTTGAAGGGTATATTCCATCTTTGAAACTAAAGGCAGCGTGGTGGTACTCGTACGCTTGCATTGCACTAAAGAATATACCGAGTAGTATTGTAAGCCCAAGGGCAGTGACACAATCTTTTTGGTTATTTTCCTCAATAGCATAATGAGCCCATGTTACAGTTGTACCTGATAACAGCAGAATTAAGGTATTAATAAAAGGGATATCGAACGGATCAAAAGTTTTAATAGAAGGGGGAGGCCATATTCCTTCTTGTACTACCCACACTCCATCTAAAATTCCTACTGGAAATAAACTAGCCTTAAAGAAGGAGCCAAAAAACACGGCAAAAAACATTATTTCCGATAAAATGAAAAGGGCCATCCCAATACGTAGGCCTATTCTCACCTTTTCAGTATGGTGTTTTCCTACCAATCCTTCCTGGATAACATCTCTCCACCATGCATATAAGCAATATAATACTGATAATACGCCAGTTCCAAGTACTACATCGCCGAATCTATAATTATGCATAAACATTAGACCGCCTATCGCTAAAAGCAATAAAGCAAATGAAGTAACAATAGGCCAAGGACTTGGCTCTACTAGGTGAAAAGGATGTCTTTGTTTTTCCTCTCCACCCATTTGTGTAGGATTAGTTTGTATTGATCCAGCTTGCATCATGGAACTCATAAGTAATTAAATAGCTATTTTATTCATATAACTTTATACCAAAAATGCATTAGCTACAAATTTTTCTAACGTTGGGGCTAAAAACGCTTCAAATTCTTTATAAATTTCGTTGTGATCTTCGATTTTTTTGCCATCTCGACTTAGCGTCATCTCACCAGCATCTACGTGCTTTATTATTGACTCAATAATCTGCTTCTTGTCATGCTTGCCATCCATATATCTTAAAGCATATTTTTCAAAAAGATTAATGGCAACAATTTCGTGGTTTAGGTTTGTAACCCACCCATTATTAGTATGAGAAACTTGATATACAATAAGTTTTGAAGCCTTAGGTTTATCAAGCTTCGGCTCAGCTCGAGTGCCTTCAGCTGTAATGGTAATATATCCTTGTAGCACTAATCTCATCGCATTGGCCAAGAATTCTTCCTTTAATTCTTTCAGCTTATTCCCATGCAATTTTTTATTAGCATTCTCTGCAATTTTATCAAAACTCATTGGATTTCCAATATTTTCAAAGAAAGTATAAAATACTGCTTTCATATATGGTGAAGTGGTAGATAAAGAGATATCTTTATTGCCATTATAAAAGAACTTTTCTGATTCTAATGAATTTAAGTCAATTGAAGCAAGTGGTTTTTCC
>JAJZHL010000087.1:2348-5201 GCA_021804505.1 Pseudomonadota bacterium
CTATTAAGCTTTACATTTTTATGGCAAAGCAAAGTAGATCTAAAACGACGGTTATTGATATAATCCATATATTGTTCAGTTCTGATAATATCATTTACCTCTTGTAGTTTTTCTACAACTTTTGGCGGCATATTGCCTAGGTACATACTAGCAATCATACTGTCTGCTAAATATTGCAGATTATTTTTATGTGCCTCATTCATAAAGTCATGAAAATAATACTGTGTATTATTTTCTTCTAAATGGTCATGACGTAAATAATTATCATTTTGTTGTGCAAGTAAATTAGCTTCATTGGTTAGCACCTGTGCATATGGTGAATTTAAACCAGCTAAACTATCTTTAACAAAATCCAGTAATAATCTGGATTGAGCGATTTTATCTTTAACGTTGGCAAACATGCTTGAATGATATAACATCATGTCACGTACTGTACGTATCATGTTCCAACCTGGTAGCGTATTATAGCTAATATATGCTACACCGTTTTCTGAGAGATTCTTATTAGCTACCTCAAAAACTTTATCTTGTACTGGTTTTGGTACCAAAGATATTACTCCATGACAAATTATATAATCGAATTTACCAAATGACTCATCAATATCAGAGATAGAACAGTGGCGAAATTCTATATTTTTAAGCCCTAATTCTGTAGCATGTTTATTAGCCTCATCTATCTGTACTTTAGAAAAATCCACACCGATAAAAGTAGCTTTTGGGAAGCTAGCAGCATGTGGTATCAAATTCCAACCACTGGCACAACCAAGCTCTAATACTTTAGCGGTCTCAATTTTTGGTGGTTTCATGCCAAATAGCGTGGCAACTGTATATAAGTGATAAGGGCTTGACAAAGCATATGAAAAGCCACCATAAGGCACTTCATCATAACTGTTATATTCCTTATCAGCGGCTTGGTTCATCTCTAGCTTGTTGGACATTAAAGTTTCTCCTTCGAATATATTCCTAATCTAAATAGGTAGTTTATAGGTTAGACCTATCGTAAACTCCCCAACACCTATAGTTTTTTTGATAGGCGTTGCTGGAACAAAACTTTGTGTTGTGATGTCCAGAGTCTCATATTTTATTTTTATATCATAGGCTGTCTGTAATTTTGCTGTCATATTAAGGCTAATGTTACTAGTCAGGTCTTTAGATAAGCCGACGCCCATTTGCCAAGCAAAGCAGTTATTGTTATTTTTGTTTATCCTGAAATAATCTGCATTGATAGCGTCCCACTTTGAAGAAGTAGGTTTAATTTGCACTTGTGCAAGACCTACGGCTAATATCACAGAAGGGGTTATACCTTTTACTTGGGCTAGATCATACGTCATATTTACCATATAGGCGTTTGTCAGTACTTTGGTATTCCCAGGGGTTTCTGGGATAATGGCGCCTGAACTAAGTGTTTGAGCTGGCAATGTATAATGCAAACGGTATTTAGGCTGATATGTTGCTATAACACCAATCGCTATCTGAGGGTAGAAACTATAGCCAACCTTAACACTAAACATTTCTGATCCTTTTAAAACAAAATCGCTACCGGACCTTTCATGCCTAAATTTTCTGATCACTGGTTCCGTTATTCCGCCATCTATACCGAGATATAAGTATCTTTGATCTGCACTAATCCCAGCTTCTTCATTTACCTCTGCATAAGCAGTAACAGCACATAAAGAAAACAAGATAGCAATTTTTTTGTAATTAATAGCCATAAAACTTATCTTTGTTGAAAACACAAATTATATATCCATACCTTACTAGGTCAATTAAAAAGAGAGGAAAATAAGTTTTATTTTAAGGCTAGGTGACGCTGCATTGATATTAGAGAAAAGTTATACTATTCTCGATGTCATTCTAGCTATGGCAGAAATTAAGCAGATATATGAGCAAAATTATTGGATCTGCTAAAATGTAATACGAAAAATTAGTAGTAATCTATTGTCTTCAATTAGGTGCTAGATCCCCACCTTTAGCTAGAATGACACAAGGGAGAGTATGGATGACATAAATTTATCCATACAACAGCACTTCTTAAGGTGTATTATATTTGTTGCTAACATGCAAAAAACAATGTATCTTTGTGCAATAGATTTGTTGATGGTGGGTTTTGCCCACCTTTTTTATTCCTATATTAAAAATCTGTATGCAAACTATTGAACAACAAGTTACTGAAGCTATTCAGGGTACTTTAGAAGACTTAGGCTTTGACCTGGTAAAAGTTACTTTTAAGGGTACGACTAATAAAATACTTGAGATATTGATAGATAGGCTTGATGGGAAACCAGTATCGGTAATAGATTGTAGAAATGTTAGTAGAAATATTTCAGCAATTCTGGATGTCGAAGATATAATCGCTGATCAATATTACTTAGAGGTTGCTTCTGCTGGTATTGAAAGACCACTAACAAAGCTTAAAGATTACCTCAGATTTGTGGGTAGGGAAGTGAATATTAAATTAAACAAATCGTTAAATGGCCAAACACGTTATCAAGGTGGAATAGTACAAGTCATAGATAGTACAGTACATCTTCGGGTCAAAAAAGAGATAGTAGAAATTCCTTTTGAAGAGATAAAAAAAGCTACGCTAGTACTAACAGATGAGATGTTTAAAAGATTATTAAATAAACAGTAAAAGGCAAGGTAGGTATGTTAAATATTGGTAACAAAGAAATTTTACAGATTATAGAGGCTGTAGCTAGAGAGAAAGGTATACCCAAAGAAACTTTATTTTCAGCAATGGAGCAGGCAGTGCAAGTAGCTGGTCGTAGGAAATATGGCAATGAGCATAATATATGCGCTGAGATTGATAGAAAAACAGGTGATATTACCTTATTTCGTGTGATGGAAGTAGTT
>JAJZHL010000088.1 GCA_021804505.1 Pseudomonadota bacterium
GTGGATAGGTGGTCTTTCTAACCTCAAAACAGCATGTCACGGTTTAGAAAAGCAAAATAAATGTAGCGAATATAAATTTATCAGTGGGCATTTCCCGTATGGAGCTGATAAGTACTTAAATAACGAATATAAATACATTACATTAATACGCGAACCTATAGAAAGGGAGCTTTCAGCGGTAAATTTTGATTATCAGAGTGGTTACGTTGTAGACAAAAAAACGGCTCTGAAAATGCTTTTTTCTACTATGATTGATAATCCGCAGACCAGGCTAATCGCAGGCGAGAGCTATATGTCTGGAAAGTGTAATGGGGATACTTTAGAGGTGGCTAAGAAAAATTTAGCACGTGACTACATTCTAGTCGGTGTTACTGAGGATACCAATACCTTTACCCAAGCTTTAATTACAATTTTGGGTAATGAGCCAGTAGCTATTGGCAAAGCCCAGGTTACCCAAGATAAAGTAGTTATAGATTTATCAGGAAAGGAGCGTAAAGCATTATTACGCAAACATAAGTATGATGCTGAATTATATAAGTACGCTAAGGAACTTTGGGAAGGGTGGAAAAAAGCTAATATTATAGGGAATGTTCCAATACAATATGACCAAAAAATATTAACAATAATGCCTAATTTTGCTGCTACTCATCAGGCTGTTTATATGACTCCTCCAGAAATAGCTAAGTATAATTCATCCTATACAGATGACGAAATTATTATGATTAAGCAAAATCATAATAATGTAGATCATGTTAATAAGTAAGGGTTGAAAACAGTAAATAAGCGATCTTGCTGCATGGCTAATATCGCGTAATTGCTAAGAAGTTACTCTTCTGAAGCAATCCACGGGCCACTGACTGAATTGAATCACCACACTGATGTCTTTGGTCGCTGGCCATGTCTCTAAAAGTGCGAAACCCCTATTCCACACCTATTTTTACATGATTCATCCCTTTGAAATAGCTGCTTTCACTAATAACTTTAGGATCTTTTTCGCCATTAAGGTTAACAACTATCAAACGACTGTAACCTTGCTTATATTCATTTTTAAAATCGTAGACAGCTCCTATAACTACAAGGGATTTGTCCTGTACTTCTTCTTTGAAGTGTTTTAGAGCAGTGTCTACCTGATTATGTACGTTAAGGATAACGCCGTTTTTCTTAGTAATTCCTTCAGGAAAATCAAAAGTATGAAGCTCCTTACGAAGAGCTTTAGGTTTGTGTTTATAATCCCCAAGCGCAGCACCTACCGCTCCGCAATCCACATGTCCGATGATAAGCAGTACTGGTGTATGCAAATACCGTACCCCATATTTCACTGATCCTAAGGTGGTTTCAATTTGGTTACCTATGTTTCTGATATAAAAGAGGTTGTTAACGGGGGTGCTATCTATAGTATCGCTTTGTACTCTAGAATCTGAGCAGCTGACTACTGTAGCTAGCGGTGTTTGACCATCTTGAATTGTTGCCAGTTCAGAAGTAAGATGCTTTTTTATATGACGGGAATTTTCATCAAAGATGCCTTGTAAAAATGCTCGAGCATCTTGTTGAACATGCTCCTCTTCTTTATTAGCGTCAGTATGGGCAAAAATGCTAGTAGTAAAAAATACAATAGCAAGGAATGTAGTAATATTTTTCATTAGATCCTTATATGTATAACTGTTTATATTGTGTAATAATAAGCGTATACATTTTCAGGAATTTTACAATATTATTTCTACTATCAGTCTATTAAAACCTAAAGCACAAAGTTATTTTTGCACAGGGGTGTTTGTTGTAGCGAATTTTAGTGTGGGAAGGATTTGTATGGTTAGAGATGATGTCATTCCTGTCTCTTATGTCATTCGAGCTATGGCGGGGATCTAGTAGCTAATTGAAGCCAATAGATCATCGCTATTTTCTCATATTGTCATTTCAGCAGGTCCAAAAACTAATCCATAATTTAGCTGATATGTTTACTGGATTCCTGCCTCCGCAGGAATGACATAGAATGTTCTAAATGACCTTCTGTTAACTCTGCATAACTGCTGCGACTTCATCAGCAAAGTTTTTCTCTTCCTGCTTGATACCTTCGCCAAGTTCATATCTGATAAAACCAGTAATTTTGATAGGAGAGCCTAGTTCCTTTGCAGCATTCTCGATAACTTCGGCAACTCTTAGCTTGTCGTCAAATAAGAAATTTTGTTCAAGCAAGACCACTTCTGCAAAAAACTTCCTGATCCTTCCTTCCACCATTTTCTCAATAATATTATCTGGCTTACCGGATGCCTTAGATTGCTCGAAAAATATACTTTTTTCTCGTTCCACTAGAGCTGGATCTAGACTTGTGGTATCTAGGCTATAAGGATTGTTTGCTGCTATGTGTACTGCAATTTTCTCTCCTAATTCTCTTAACTTAGCTTTATTGTTAGTGTTAGAGTCTAGGCCAACTAGCACAGAGATTTTACCCATTCCTGGAGTCACGTGATTGTGGACGTAAGAAGCGACAATCCCACTATCAACTTTTAATACAGCAGCACGTCTTAGAGATAGGTTCTCTCCTATTGTTGCAATATGCTCAATTATTTCATCAGTTACCGTCTTACCGCTAGCGGCTTTTGCTAATTTTAGCTCTTCCACGCCCTCGTGCTGTAAGGCTAAATCGGCAATATTATTTACTAATTTCTGGAAAGTATCGTTTCTTGCCACGAAATCTGTTTCTGAATTTACTTCAATAATAGATCCAATATTGTCTTTGATACTTACTGCTGTTAAACCCTCAGCAGCAATTCTATCTGCCTTTTTTGCTGCGGCTGATAACCCTTTTGTCCTAAGCCAATCGACTGCTGCTTCAAATGCTCCATTTGTTTCAATTAGGGCCTTTTTGCAATCCATCATCCCAGCGCCGGTTTTCTCTCTTAATTTTTTTACATCTTCTGCATTTATCATGTTCTTTCCTCTTAAGCACCAATTATTTTAAAAATATAATCCTATTATTTAACCTGTTTTGCTGCACTGTCATCCGTGCCTATTTTTTTGTCATTCTAGCTACGGCTGGAATCCAGAGAATTTTACAGACTAGATTCCTGCCTACGCAGGAATGGCAAGCAGAAATTTTATTCACTATCCTTTTGTTTAGTAGTCTCGTCTGCTACTGCTAATTCAGTTTCAAAATCATTTGAGCCTTCTGTTTTTCCTTCAGAGGCTTTAGAAAATTTCTTGGTGGTTTTTAATTTAGAAACTCCTTTTATATTACTGCTCTTTTCATCAGGAGCAGCAACACTTCCAATGTCAACACCAGAAGCTGTAAGCGCTTCTTCTATACCAGCAAGTACTGCATCAGCAAAAAGGCTGCAATATAATCTGATGGATCTAATAGCATCATCATTACCAGGAACCGGATAATCTATGTTATCTGGATCAGAGTTTGTATCCACAATTGCCACTATAGGAATACCTAATTTTACTGCTTCCTGAATTGCTAGATGCTCTTTATTGGTATCAATTATTACCAACAAATTTGGCTTTGTATTAATATTTCTAATCCCACCTAATGATCTGAGGAGCTTATCCTTTTTACGAGTCATTTCTAGAATTTCTTTCTTCGTGTAGACAGAATACTCTTCTTCATTGCCTAGAATTTTCTCAAGATGGTCAAGCTTTTTGATTGACTCAGAAATGGTGCCCCAGTTTGTAAGCATTCCACCTAGCCATCTATGATTCACGTAATACTGTCCGCATTTTTCTGCATATTCAGCAATTACGTCACTTGCTTGTACTTTAGTACTTACAAACAATATTTTACCGTTTTTCTTAGCAGTCTCATAAATTACGTTAAGTGCAACTTGTATTAGAGCAGCAGTTTGCTGTAAATCGATTACATGCACATCATCTCTTATACCATAAATATATGGTGCCATTTTTGGATTCCAGCGGGAAGTTTTATGACCAAAATGCACCCCAGCATCAAGTAATTCTCTAACGTTAACAGTATTTACTTTAGACATTTAAATCTCCTTATTATGTGTTAGTTATGTATTCTCCTATATTTGTATAGGGATACCCTCCGCAAGAGTTTGAGACCAAGATATTGGACTAACCACTTTCTGCTCTTGCGTGTGAATTTTGCTTATTTGTCAAGCGAGTACATTATATCTCCATCTATGAGTCTTTGCAATATCAGATTTAGAAAATATCAATTTGCGCAGATACTAAGATTAATCCCACGTAGTTATTATTTTTAAATCTGTCAAGGCAGTTATAAGGGTCAGCAATATCTAGGGTAAACACTTGCCAAATTAATGAACAACAGGCAAAAAATATGTCAAGATAACCAATATGGTGCTTCGCTATTCGATTGGCAATAATGAATAATATAATAAAGATCGCATAATAAGAATATAAATGCAGTTTATAATCCTTGTGTTCTAAGAACAAAGCCATAGATTTAACTTTAATCTCTTTATCATCATTAAGATCCATAAATCCATAGATAGTATCGTATGCAATAGTCCAAAAGCAACAGGCTATATACATAATAAATGATGCTAGAGAAACTCTATCTATTATTGCACTACTGCCTATCAATGCGCCGAAATTAAATGTTAGGCCTAAAAAGACTTGGGGTAAGTTAATGATTCTTTTCATTAATGGGTATAAAACAATCAGGATGAAAGCAAGTAACCCAAGGTAAATCGAGGTTTTGTTTAGAGATAATAAAATTGCTAAGGAACAGGATAATAGCAACCCTAGTAAAACTAGTGCTTCCTTTATACTTAATGCACCGCTTGCTAGTGGCCTATCTTTTGTTCTTACAACATGTTTATCATAGTCTTTGTCAAAAATATCATTGATTATGCAGCCAGCTGATCTAGTGATGACACTAGCTATAAAAAATAGCATTAGCCATTTGACCGTATCTACCATGGAGGAGTTGGTGAGTAGTACTCCAAAACAGGCGGGGAAGAATACTAACAAATAGCCAGTTGGATTCTGTAGTCTCATCAATTTTATGCTTAAGAAGATTTTGTTTGGCATTATTGTAACTATAATATATCTTGGGATCAAACTAACTATATAATCTAATTATGACAGAATTTCCAAAGAATTATGACTTTAGTATAAGTGAAAAAAAATGGCAAAAATTTTGGCAGGAACAGAAAATTTATCTGTGGGATAAAAATGAAGCTAGAG
>JAJZHL010000089.1 GCA_021804505.1 Pseudomonadota bacterium
TTGTTCTAATACTCAACCACTTTCTAAATGATTAATTATAAAAAAATTCAGATTCGTCGTGCGGGGGTAGTGAACTACGTTCTGCGCTCCTCACTTCATTTTTTATATTACTCCTTTGAAATTGAATTGGTATAAAGGCTTGGAATGTATGATGACTTTATTAAAAATATAATCTATCTGACGGCTTGGCTGCCCTTCTATACTACCTAGCATATTAATATATGGTTGAAAGTATATTATGGAGATTCCTATATCTGCCATCACTTGTCCCGCCGATACTAGTTTAAGTGGCCACTCATTCAGAAAAGAAGTTGAGTTTCCTGCTTCTGGCCCTTCCCTCAGGGCTTCAACAACTGCAGAGATTAGACTTCCTGCATAAATCTACTTCTATTGGTGATTTGTACGTCGATCCGGTTCTCGAATCCTCACGTACCTAGAGTACGTTGTGGATCGAGGATCCGTGTCTCCTTCAAATCCCTCAGAGTAGTAGCGATTTTTGCAGGAAGTCTATTAGCAATGTCCCTGATGCAACAACACAGAACAGAACTGGACCTTGTAGGATTTTTTAACAGAACGCTTAATTAATGAAAATACTGAGGCCATAAATTATATTTTAATTGCAAAAAAATTTAAGCAGTCAATATATTAGCTAACTCTATATGGTAACACAGATGTTGCCTCCTTCGTAGGTTAAGGTTTTTGCTTATGCACCTTTAAGTTAACATGGTTGTATCTTTGGATGAAGGAGCCTCTTACTCAATATGCTCTGGTGTATTCCCAGTTACGTGAGCTTCAGCTAGGGTTTTATAAGGTATATAGGGAGATAAATGCCTACCTATCTCTGCTATGGACGCTCCCATACCTACACATATCATAGGCCAGAGATTTGTAAAAGAACTTGTTCTGCCTTCTTCCGGTTCCTGACATAATGCCATAATAAAACCTGCGGTCAAGAAAGTTCCTGCTGTGATGGCAAACAATACAAGAGGGTCTCTTTTTACTTCTGAAGATATTGTATTTAACATATTATAAACTCCGATAGTTGGTTGTAAGACAAACTTGCATTAGTATATATTAACTATTTGTGTTTAGCAAGCGAGCATTGTTGATTTAATGCTCTTTAGGGATAAGACTTACACCTGACACACAGCACAATAAAACGTGCTCCTCCCTGATTGTTTCAGCTTCTTGATAGTTCCTGGGCATACTAGGCATGGCTGCTTTTCTCTGCCATAAACTTGTAATTCTTGTTGAAAGTAACCAGGTTTACTATCTCCACTGACAAAATCTTTAAGAGTTGTCCCGCCAGCAGCTATGGCTTTGGTCAATACATGTTTAATGGCGAATACTAAATTGTTAATTTCTTTTTCCGATAAGTTACTACCAAGTCTAGTAGGTAGTATTTTGGACAGAAAAAGACTCTCAGAAGCATATATATTGCCTACACCTACAATAATTCTATTATCCATTAAGAGATTTTTTATTGGTACATTACGGTTTAATCTCTGCTGCAGATATTCATATGACATATTGTCTGATAACGGTTCTATTCCTAAATCATATAAAAACTTCTCTTCAATATCAGAGGTTAATATAGAATAAATCATGCCGAAGCGTCTATGATCATTAAAAACTAATTGGGTAGCATTATCTAGGGTAAAAATCACGTGATCATGTTTGGTAGCGTGATATTCCCGCGATTGCACAGTTAGCCTTCCGGTCATACCTAAATGGACAATAACTGAATAACCGTTATCTAAATCAATCAATAAATATTTGGCCCTGCGCCTTATGAAAAGAATTTTTGCCAATTTTACCCTTAGGTTCAAATCGTCTTGCAATGCATAGCGTATATTATCACGCCTTTTGTCTAAAGCAGTAATGGTAGCATCAATTATATTTTGTTCGAGATAACGTTTTAATGTTTCTACCTCAGGAAGTTCTGGCATTTTTTATATTTTAAAGCTATTTTTATTCATTATACCATTAAAGCAGCTTGGCACTAATAGCAATATGCAAAAAAATCAAGATGATCGTGATCAAACTAATTTTGGCTTTTCAAAAGTAACTTCTGCTCAAAAAAAAGTTTTAGTGCACGATGTTTTTTCTAGTGTAGCAGATAAATACGACATAATGAATGATGCAATGAGCCTTGGTGTGCATCGTATATGGAAGGATACATTTGTCAGGCAGATTCCTAATTTAAAATCTCGTATATTAGATGTTGCAAGTGGTTCAGGAGATATAGCATTTAGAATAATGAAACGTGCACAGTCACACAGTATAATTCCTGAGCTTACTCTTTGTGACATTAATCAAGATATGCTGAGCGTAGCCCGCAATAAAGCAATTGATAGTAATTTTCTGCATGGTTTACAATATGTATGTGCTGATGCAGAAAGCTTACCTTTTGCTGACAATAGTTTTGATTATTATACTATAGCATTTGGGATTAGAAATGTTCCAAAGATTGAGGCGGCTTTAGAAGAAGCATATAGAGTATTAAAACCTACAGGCAAATTTTTATGCTTAGAATTTTCCAAGGTTGAAAATAGTGGTTTACAGAGATTATATGATTTTTACTCTTTTAATATTATTCCTAAAATTGGAAAGTTGGTTGCAGATAATGAATCCGCCTACCAATATTTAGTGGAGAGCATCAATTTATTTCCTGATCAAGATACGTTTGCAGTGATGTTAAAAGATGCTGGATTCTCTAGAGTGGGTTATCAAAATCTTACCTTTGGGATTGTTGCGATTCACAGCGGCTATAAATTATAGTAAAAGTAGTTGAAATGTTTAGCTTACTAATTAGTTTTTTTAATATATTGCGGGTGATTAGTAAGAAACAGATTCTTACCCATTGTGGTTCATTAAACTTACCATTCAGGATACAAATAATTGGCTGGCTAATAAGTATAATATTTTACCCGATGGGTATTGTCAAAAAGCCCAAGGATAATTTTGGTACAAGGCTGGCTGATTGTATGAAGGCACTAGGGCCTATTTACATAAAGTTTGGGCAAACTCTTTCCACCAGGCCAGATCTTATAGGTCCTGATATTGCTAAATCTCTTCAAACCCTGCAAGACAAGCTCACACCATTCAGTAGCAATGTGGCAAGAGAAATGATAGTCAAGTCTTTTGAAAAAGATGTAGAGGAATTATTTTCTGTATTTGAGGATGTACCAGTTGCAGCAGCTTCCATCTCTCAGGTACATAAAGCTCAGCACAAATCAGGAGAATGGGTAGCAGTGAAAATCTTACGCCCTAATATCCATCATATATATAATAGAGACATAAAATTATTATATTTCCTAGCTCGCCTCGCTACAAAATTTCTTACAAAGCTTAAAAGGTTGAAGCCAGTAGCAGTAATAGACGTCTTCAATAATACTATGAAATTTGAACTGGATCTCAGATTAGAAGCAGCTGCAGCTTCTGAGCTATTGGATAATTTCAAAAATGATAGAGATATATATATTCCTAAAGTGTATTGGGAGTTAACTTCAGAATATATCCTTGCTACCGAGTGGGTTGATGGAATATCGATATATGATAAAGCTGGTCTTACGGAACATGGTATAGATTTACCTTTGGTTGCCAAGAGATTTGTAATAATGTTTTTTAATCAAGTTTATAGAGATGGTTTTTTTCATGCTGACTTACATCCGGGCAATATATTAGTACAGCAAGATGCTAGATTAGTATTGCTAGATTTTGGCATTATGGGTAGGTTATCCGATAAAGATAGGCTAGCTATTGCTGAGAGTCTGTTTGGTTTCTTAAGCAAGGATTATAAGTTAGTGGCAAAGGTGCATCTTAGAGCGGGCTATATACCGGAGAATACAGACTTGGATTGTTTTGCTTTAAGCTGTAGGGCTGTGACTGAGCCTATTACTGGACTGCCAATCAAAGATATCTCTATCGGAAAGTTACTCACTCAATTGTTTAAGATTACAGAGGATTTTGGGATGGAAGTACAACCTCAGCTTCTATTATTACAAAAAACAATAGTAGTGGTAGAAGGGGTAGGGCACCAGCTTAATCCAGAACTTAATATGTGGTTGCTGCTTGAGCCTTGGATAAAGAAATGGGCTGTAAAAAACTTGAGCCCTGAAGCAAAGATCCTTAGGCTTCTCAAACACCTTATATCAGAAATTTCAGAGAGGCTTAGTCAATGAAAATAGTAACGTGGAATATTAATTCAATTCGTTTACGAATCGCTTTACTCAAGCAATTAATCGATGAATATAACCCTGATATAATTGCTCTTCAGGAAATAAAAACTACTAATGACTTTTTCCCTTATCAAGAAGTCGTGAATATGGGGTATAAGCACCTATATTATGAGGGGCAGAAATCTTATAATGGGGTTGCAATTATATCAAAATTTCCTTTTACCAATAAATTTTCCCTTGAGTTATATAATAGCGACAAAAGACATATAGCAGTTGAAGTACAGGGAATTGAAATACATAATTTTTATGTGCCAGCAGGAGGAGATATACCAGATGTGAGTATTAATTCTAAATTTAAGCATAAGCTGGAATATATAAAACTAATGCAGTCATGGTTTTCTACTAATCGTAATATAACTAATAAAATGGTTGTGCTCGGTGATCTTAATATTGCTCCGCATGAACATGATGTATGGTCTAGCAAGCAACTACGCAATGTAGTAAGTCATACGGATATAGAACGCTATATGCTCCTTGAGCTTCAATCTTCCTTAAGTTTTGTGGATAGTGCAAGAAATTTTATACCACACGATGAGAAGCTATATACATGGTGGAGTTATCGGAATGTAGATTGGGAAAAGTCGAATAGAGGAAGAAGGTTAGACCATATCTGGACTAGCAGTAATTTAAAAGATAATATGTTATCTATCGGCATTGCTAGAGAGGCTAGAAACTGGCTTCAGCCTTCTGACCATGTCCCATATTTTTTAAAACTGCATCAATAATGGTATAATAGTAATGTCTAAGAATCCTAAAATTTCTATAATCCTTCCAACCTATAATAGGGCTGAGTATTTGATAAAGGCTGTGGATAGTTGCCTTGCTCAAACATTTACCGAGTTTGAATTGATAATAATTGATGATTTTTCTAGCGATGAAACACTTAGTGTAGCAAAAAATTATGCTAAAATGGACGAG
>JAJZHL010000090.1 GCA_021804505.1 Pseudomonadota bacterium
ATCAAGTGAAGCAGTCCCGTCAATAACAGTAACCTTGTTCTTTTTAAGTAGTCCTTTTACTCCATTTGCTAACTGTGAAGAAATGTTTCGTGAACGATCAATTATTTTTTTTAGATTTAGCTCAGCTTTTCCTACTTCTATTCCATAGTCATCAGCATGTTTAATTAGAGCAAAAACTTCGGCTGATTTAAGTAGTGCTTTTGTTGGTATGCATCCCCAGTTTAAACAGACACCTCCTAAATGTTCTTTTTCAACTAAGGCTACCTTTTTTCCAAGCTGCGAAGCCCTAATTGCTGCAACATATCCCCCTGGGCCTCCACCTATTACCACTACATCATAATTTTCCATAGTTTTCTCTACTTTAAATGCTTAATTTTCAAAAAATTTGAAACGTCCAAATATTAATTAGCTATAAAAACATCAACACTGGACTTTCTATGAACTTCTTAAAAGCTGCGAGAAATTTCGCTCCAACCACACCATCCACAACTCGATGATCAGATGAAAGAGTAAGATCCACCATAGTTGCAATCTTAATTTGGTCGTCAATCACAACAGCACGTTTCGAGCTTTCACCTACTGCCAAAATACAACTTTGAGGCGGATTTATTATAGCACTAAATTTCTTTATACCAAACATTCCGAGATTAGAAATGCTAAAACCACCACCTTGAAACTCTTCCGGTAGTAGTTTATTTTCACGAGCTCGTTTGGCTAAGTCCTTCATTTCCATTGATAATTCTACTATATTTTTTTGGTCAGCATTTTTAATTATTGGTGTAATTAGTCCCCCTTCTATGGCTACAGCAACAGAAATATCAACATTATTATAGTAACGAATCGCGGAATCATCCCAACTAGCATTTGCCTCCGGTACTTCTTTTAAAGCCTTAGAAGTTGCCAAAATAACAAAGTCATTAACCGAAACTTTCTTTAATTTATCATCACCAGCCAGCTTGTTAATATCTTGCCTAACTTCAAGAAGCCTATCCAAATTACATTCAATAGTAAGATAAAAATGGGGGATTGTTTGTTTAGATTCCAATAAACGTTTTGCTATTATCTTACGTACGTTATTATTAGGTATTACCCTATACTCAATATGTGATCTATCAATACTACCAACATTTTTCTTAGCCGACATTACATCGGCCTTAATAATCCTACCGTGGGGACCAGTACCATTTAGATTCCTAAGGTTAACACCTTCTACTTCTGCTATCCTTTTAGCCAAAGGTGAAGCAAATATACGATCATTATGCTTAAAATCTGTAGGTTGCTTTAGAGGTTGATTTGTTGATGAAAGGTCTAACATCTCAGTAGGAGTTCCCACTTTGGTTTCAGTAACTGAAGGGCTAGGAGAGATATTGGGAGAAGCCTCTGTTTTAAAATCAATCAAGACATTTACATCTTCCCCCTCTTCCAATAAAAGTGCTATCAGAGAATTCACAGCAACATTTTCAGTACCAGCAGGAACCAGTATTTTCCCTACAATTCCTTCGTCAATAGCTTCTACTTCCATGGTAGCTTTATCAGTTTCTATTTCAGCAATAACATCGCCTGGTAATACCCTTTCTCCCTCTTTTTTAAGCCATTTAGCCAAATTTCCTTCAGTCATAGTCGGCGATAAGGCTGGCATCAATATTTTAATTGGCATATAATATTACCCTACAATTAAACATCTTATTACTTCACGTAGCAAACTTTTCGTGCAGCTGCCACTATGTCATCAGTATTTGGCAATGCTAGTTTTTCTAAATTAACTGCATAAGGCAAAGGTACATCTTTACCTGATACAATTTCTACCGGTGCATCTAAATAATCAAAAGCTTCACGCATAACTATATGGCTAATAGTTGCGCCAATTCCAGCAAAGAACCAACCTTCTTCAATTACTACCAAACGATTAGTTTTCTTAACTGAGTCTATAATAGTTTGTTCATCTAATGGTCTAATAGTCCTAAGATCAATTACTTCGGCTTTAATGCCATAATTTTGCAAAATTGCTGCAGCTTCTAGAGCTAATTTTACTTGCAAAGAGAATGCAACAATAGTTACATCTTCGCCGAGAATATGCTTTTTTGCTTGGCCAAAAGGTATAGGTGATACTGCTTCTGGCATATCGAAACTATGCCCATATAATATTTCATTCTCTAAGAAAATTACAGGGTTATCATCACGAATAGCTGTAATTAATAAACCCTTGGAATCCTCCGAATCATAAGGAGCTATTACCTTAAGACCTGGTATATGACTGTAGAGCGCAGCATAATTCTGGCTATGCTGAGCCGCAACTCTTGCAGCTGCTCCATTTGGTCCACGAAAAACTATAGGACAGGTAATGGTGCCCCCAGACATATAACGGCTTTTAGCAGCGGAATTGATAATTTGATCCATTGCTTGCATCGCAAAATTAAAAGTCATGAATTCAACTATTGGTCGTAGTCCTGCAAAGGCTGCTCCTATAGCCAACCCTGCAAACCCATGCTCAGAAATTGGTGTGTCTATAACTCTTCTAGCCCCAAATTGCTCAAGTAATCCTTGGGTAATTTTATATGCCCCTTGGTATTCTCCAACTTCTTCTCCTAAGATGAAGACCTTATCGTCTCTAACCATCTCTTCTTGCATTGCTTCTCGCAATGCTTCCCTTACTGTCACTTGTACCATGTTAACTTACTCATCAAATATAAACTTCAGTGTATAATTCACTGTCCACAGGTAGGGGAGAATTTTCTGAAAATTCAACCGCTTCTTGTATAATATCTTTGATATCTTTCTCAATTTTTTTTAGCTCGTCACTATTAGCATAAGAGTTTTCTAAAATTTTGTTTTTAATATTGATGAGGGGATCTTGTTCTTTATGTTCGTCAACCTCTTCTTTGGTACGATATTTTGCAGGATCCGACATAGAATGCCCCCGATAACGGTAAGTTTTCATTTCTAAAATTATTGGCCCCTCGCCATTACGCACTATTTCGGCTATTTGTTTACAAACATCATATATCGCTTGTAAATCCTTTCCATTCACTTGGATTCCTTTGATACCAAATGATTCGCCTTTCTTATAGAGCTCAGTAAAAGCTGTAGAGCGTTTAACTGAGGTCCCCATAGAATATTCATTATTTTCAATAATATAGACTACTGGAAGCTTCCATAAAGCAGCCATATTAAATGACTCATAAACCTGGCCTTGATTGACAGCTCCATCGCCTAAAAAAGTAAAGCAAATATTACCTGTATTTTGGTATTTCTCTGCAAATGCTAGGCCTGTTCCTAATGGGACTTGTGCCCCTACAATACCATGTCCCCCAAAGAATTTACCTGGTATATTAAACATATGCATTGAGCCGCCTTTACCTTTGGAGCATCCTGATGCCCTACCCATTAACTCAGCTAAAGCATGCTTAGGTTCTATACCTGATAAAATAACATGACCATGATCACGGTAACTAGTGATCATAGAATCACCGGGTTTCTTTACCAAATCTATCCCAGCAATTATTGCCTCCTGGCCAATATATAAGTGGCAAAAACCTCCAATTAAACCCATGCCATAAAGCTGGCCACATTTTTCTTCAAACCTTCTTAATAATAAAATTTTTCGGTAAGATTCTAAATATTGCTCTTTATTGAGTTTATATTTACCAATTTCGATCATATAGGTTTTAATAAATTCTTATGAAAATCAATATGGATATGATCTGTTAATTTGTCAAATATTCTTTGCATTTTTATTAAGCCGCTGTTAGATGACCACTGAATAAATTAATTTAAAATTTGACATTATACTGCAAACAAATTATAAGATAACGGTAGTATTTTAAATAATTACAGCGATATGTCATTAAATGTTCGTCCTACGCAAAAATTAATATCATTCTCTGAGAACGCAGCTGAGTTAGACAGAATCAGCCAAGAAATTAATGAAGGCGGCTGGGCTATAATTAGCTTAATGCAAAACGGTAAATATTATGTTGGGGTAATGGAAAAAATCCAAGATAATCAAAAATCTAAAAATGAAGATGCCACTATATATATTCCGCCCAGAAAGAAAATCAAAATATCTTACTAACCATATATTTTTAATCCTTTTATTAATTAAAATTGTTAGCCATCCTAAGAATTTATCATTACATTGAAGATTTATTAAACAGACATAATACCTTAAATAACTCTCCCATTTTTATTGGAGAAATTAGGTAATCAGCTTGTTTAGCTATTATTTGAGCTTTATCTAAAGGTAGTTTTTTCTGCAGCATCTGACTGCGCAAATTAATACCATAATTTATAAGAAAATCACGTTGTAAGATAGTGCCCTCACTTTGTATACCTGCTTCTTGAGCTACATTTTTTAGCGAGTTAAAGTCAACATGAGCTGATAAATCAGCCTCTCCCAAATTTACCAGCAAGGGATGGTATTGGTGGTTTTTGAGTGCTTGTAAGGTTGATTTATACTGAGAATGCGTTCTGTGATTAATAGCTATATCATAACCATAATCTATAATTAAACTAGCGCCGCTATATTTTTTAATATGGCCACTAATTAATTTAATAGTATCCATAGCTTCTAAGGATTTTTCTACTATAGCTCCATCCTCAGTAGAGGGATAACTATTTAAAAATTGTTGTTGCAACTCTTTAGTTAAAGCAATTTTATCAAATTTAATCCCATTATCCTTTGAATCGATAATGATAATAACTTCGTACCATAATTCTTTTATTTTAATATATTGCTTTATTGGTAAAGCATCAAAAAATTCATTTGCTATAATTATTGAAGGCACCTGAGCTATATCACCCACCCAATTCAACCATTTAATTTTTAGATTAAATTGGCTTAAATTTTTTTTCTGCCATTCTTTAAAATGTGAGTTGATTTCAACTAGCTCTACAGATAAGGAATTATAAAACTCCGGTACTAATTTAGCTACCCGAAGTAAGTCGCTCAAGAGCCTACCTCTCCCTGGTCCCAGCTCAACTAAATTGGTTTTTACAGGACAACCAAGTTTGTACCATTGCTCAATTGCCCACAAGGCTATTATTTCCCCAAAAAGCTGTGAGATTTCTGGTGCTGTGGTGACATCACCTCCTACCCC
>JAJZHL010000091.1 GCA_021804505.1 Pseudomonadota bacterium
CCGAAAACTAGAAATAACATTCTTATTTTGGTGCTTTGTAACTATCTTTTATTCTACTAATACCTGGTATGCTATCGCTACTTATATGCAAGTATTAGTTATTGTTTTGGCAGGGTTATTGATACATGATAATATAGAGCAAACATCCTTAGATATCTCAAGGATTAAAAAGTATTTTATTACTGGTGTCATTATTGGTATTATATTACTATGTCTTGAATACCTATCTGGAGGTATGATCACAATTACGGTTCGTTCTATTATTCAACCAACATTAACTAACATATTTGCGTGGACTAACTTAGATCGAGGTTGTGCTTTATTATCCGTAATTTCATGGGTAATTCTTGCTATATTGATACAGTACCGTAAGTATGTATTAGCAATTGGCTATTATTTTGTAATACTTTATTTACTGTATCTTTCAGATAGTTTAGCGAGCTTTGTAGCATTTATCGGAGGAGGTTTTGTATTTTCTATTAGTAGATTATCAATGACAAGTACAATGCTTAAAACTGCTTTTTTTAGGCTATTTATTATAGGTATATTTAGTGGTTCAATCTTAATGCCTATTATTTCATACAAAATGCAGCCTCTAAATATTATAGAAGCTTCTCACTCATATCTTCCAGATTCTGCAAAACACCGTTTATTCATTTGGCATTTTGTCGCAGAAAAGATTGTGGAGAAGCCAGTTTTTGGGTATGGGTGGGGTGCATCAAAGAATTTCCCAGTTGAGGAAAATGAAATGATAAGGTATCGAGGAGAAGAGATATGGTCACCATTACCTTTGCATCCTCATAATAATGTTATTCAGGTCATATTTGAAACGGGAATAATCGGTTTTTGTTTATTTATATTGTTAATTTATAAAAATTTGCTCTTAGTGTATATGGCAAAAAATGATACTATTGGGGCGGATTGCAAGTCAATTTACTATGCGTGTTTTACAAATTACTATATAATTGGTATGATTTCCTTTAGTATTTGGCAAGCATGGTGGGTCAGCGTAGCTATTTTAGCAGCTTGCTTAATGCGGTTATTTGTACGCCAAACATAAGAGGCAATAAAAAATGCACCAACTATTACAACAATATTTACCAATAGCTGTATTTTTTGGTATAGCATCAGTCCTATCATTGGTCATTATTACTTTACCAAGGCTTTTAGCTTATACAAAGTATAACAAAGCCAAGCTAGAAACGTATGAATGCGGCTTCGCACCTTTTGGTGATGCTAGAAGTAAGTTTGATGTGCGTTTCTACCTAGTAGCGATTTTATTTATTATTTTTGATCTTGAAGTAACCTTTTTGATGCCATGGGCTATTACTCTTGGACAAATAGGTTATTTTGGTTTTTTCTCTATGATGTTTTTTTTATTTGTTCTAATTATAGGATTTATATATGAATGGAAAAAGGGAGCGCTAGAGTGGGAGTAAATAGATGAAAGCAAGCATTAATATAGATAGCCAAGACGCTTTTTTACAAGAAGAGATCTCTAATAGAGGTTTTCTTATTACTAAACTTGAAGATCTACTAGGATGGGCCCGGGCTAATTCGCTATGGCCAATGAGTTTTGGACTCGCGTGTTGTGCTGTTGAAATGATGCAAGCTGCTGCGAGCAGATATGATATGGATCGTTTTGGTATGCTGTTTAGGCCAAGTCCACGCCAGTCTGATTTAATGATAGTAGCTGGGACTTTAACAAATAAGATGGCTCCTGCTTTGAGGCAGGTTTATGATCAAATGGCTGAACCTAAATGGGTGTTGTCTATGGGTAGCTGTGCCAATGGGGGAGGGTATTATCATTATTCATATTCCGTAGTTCGTGGCTGTGATCAAATAGTGCCTGTTGATGTATATGTGCCTGGTTGCCCGCCTTCAGCTGAAGCTTTGATTTATGGATTATTACAATTGCAGAAGAAAATTAAAAGAACCACTAGGTTTAGAAAAGATAGTGCTATCGTATGACAGATGTGGCAGACGTTATTGATAATTTATTAATAGATAAAAAGCTTGATGTAGCAAGGATTGATATGCCGCATTTTATTGCATATCAATCTAGTACTGTCTCCTTAAAATTATTTTTAACTTTAATAAAAGAATCAAAAGATTTGCGCTTTACTATACTCACCGATTTATTCGCCGCCGATTTTTTAAATCGTCCTAAGCGATTTGAAGTCCTATATAACTTATTAAGCCTAAAATTAAATAAACGTGTTCTTATTAAAGTATATGCTGGCGAGGATGAAACAGTACCATCTGTCAGCCAAATTTTTAGTGCTGCTTGTTGGTATGAGCGCGAAGCATATGATATGTATGGTATAAATTTTACGGACAGTCATGATACGAGAAGAATTCTGACTGACTATGGCTTTGAAGGGTTCCCACTTAGAAAAGATTTCCCTTTAACCGGTTATGTACAAGTTAGGTATGATAATACCTTAAACAAGGTTATTAATGAGCCAGTAAAGCTAGAGCAAGAATACAGGGAATTTGATTTTGCATCGCACTGGAAAGGTCCTGTATATCCCTTGCCAGGAGACGAAAAGGCGCAAAAATAGAGTATCAAATGGATAATAATGAAGATCAGGATAAGGTAGTATTAAATTTTGGCCCACAACACCCAGCTGCTCACGGTGTGTTAAGGCTAATTTTAGAGATGGATGGAGAAGTAATAAATAAAGCAGATCCTCATATTGGATTACTTCACCGAGGTACCGAAAAATTAATAGAACACAAAACATATCTTCAAGCAATTCCATATTTTGATCGTTTAGATTATGTTTCTCCGATGTGCCAAGAACATGCTTTTGCTTTGGCGGTAGAAACATTACTAGGATGCGAGGCACCAAGAAGAGCGCAATTTATTCGTGTAATGTTTGCTGAACTGACACGTATCCTGAACCACATAATGAACATCACGACGCATGCTTTGGATGCTGGGGCTACCACCCCCCTCTTATGGCTATTCGAAGAACGCGAAAAAATTATGGAGTTCTATGAAAGAGTGTCCGGCTCAAGAATGCATGCGAATTACTTTAGGCCAGGTGGAGTATCTCAAGATTTACCCGAGGGGATACTAGATGATATATCTGTTTTTATCCGGCAATTTACCAGCAAATTAGAGGATGTAGAAAATCTGCTCAATGATAATAGAATATGGAAGCAGCGTCTCGTGAATATTGGAGGAGTGAGCCAAAAAGATGCTATGGACTGGGGATTTTCTGGGCCGGTACTAAGGGGCTCTGGCATTGCATGGGATTTAAGAAAAGCAAGCCCTTATGATGTATATAGCGAAATGGAATTTGACATACCAATCGGTAAGTCTGGTGATTGCTATGATAGATACCTAGTGCGCGTGGAAGAGATGTATCAATCCCTCAAAATTATTGAACAAACTATTAATAAAATACCAAACGGTCCAATTAAAACAGTTGATCCCAAAATTGCTCCTCCAACAAGAGCTAAAATGAAAGAATCAATGGAGGCAATGATAAATCACTTTAAGCTCTATACAGAAGGTTATAACGTACCGAAAGGTGAAGTATATAGGTGCGTTGAGGCGCCAAAAGGTGAATTTGGTGTTTACTTATATTCCGATGGTACAAACAAACCCTATAGATGCCGTATTAAAGCTCCCGGGTTTTCCCATCTGCAGGGGCTAGACTTTATGAGCAGGGGACATTTGGTAGCAGATGTGGTGAATATTTTAGCTAGCCTTGATATTGTATTTGGAGAAGTTGATCGATGAACAATGAACCAGCAAGTTTTATTTTTAATAGTGAAAACTTAGCGAAAGCACAGGAAATTATTAAGAGATACCCTGAAGGAAGGCAGAAAAGTGCTGTGCTACCTTTGCTTGACCTTGCTCAGCGTCAAATGCATGGTTGGTTGCCAAAAGTGGCTATAGAGTATGTGGCAGAATTTTTACAGCTTCCTTTTATCAGAGCGTATGAAGTGGCAACATTCTATACCATGTTTAACCTTAAACCAGTAGGGAAACATCATATACAAGTTTGTACTACCACGCCATGCTGGCTGAGAGGAAGCGATAAAATTGTTATGGCTTGTAAGAAGAATCTTGGTATTGATATAGGCCAAACAACAGATGATAAACAATTTAGCTTAGTGGAAGTTGAATGCTTAGGGGCTTGTGTGAATGCTCCTGTGGTACAGATTAATGATGACTATTTTGAAGACCTAACAGAAGAAAAAATGATTGAGGTGATTACTCAGCTGAAAACTAGCTCGTAAAAACTAGTAGAAGAGTCATTATAAGTATAAATCCTACTTCCTTCAATGCATACATACCATTATTTATATCTAGAATTTAATGGCCTTGCACAGGCCATATCTCTGTGTTTCTACGAGGGAATATATTATAATAGTAATATGTTAATGATAGGAGAGAAACTTTTGTAATAAATCTTAACCAGCTAATAGAACTAGCCCCGGCGTTAGGGACAAAAATTTTGAATATCCATATAAAAGATTACATATATACAGAAATTCTAGGCAACACTCCAGATTCACAGCAAACGACTGAATTGTAAGCCTATAGATTATATGTAGCTTCTGCGCACATAGGAGAGTAATCTCTCGTGCGGTTTGTCTAGTTTGTCAGTATAAATTGATTCACACCGCCAATTTATTCAGCAAATCTCGTATGAGGTCATGGTTTTTTAATACACCTTCATATTGATGCTGTACTATAATACGAATATTTTCAGGTAGATCTTCAGTTAAGGCTTCAGAATAGTTCGCTTCTGCTACACCTTCTCCACGTTCACATTCCACTAAAATGGCGTGATCATCCTGCCCTGTAATCAAAGATTTAAGATCTAACCATCTACGATGTAGAGCCCCCAGTATACTACCACTTTCAGCCGGCTGAGCGTCTAACTCTGCAACATGTTTTTGTAAGATTTCAACTGCTTTTTTGCAACCTTCTGCCCTTTCAAGAAGAATTTTCTTTAAGTTTTGGTCGGAGACATTTTCCGCTGCTATACGGAAACCCTCTTC
>JAJZHL010000092.1 GCA_021804505.1 Pseudomonadota bacterium
TGCTCAATTCCTTCAAGATCCATTGCTATCTGATATTAATTTATTAGCATTAGAGGATATTTTGTATTATGAGGAGTTGACTCAAGGATTTGAATATTTTGTCTTAAGTTGGGATACGGCAATTAAAATTTCTGATAATGCTGATTATAGATTTTGTACTTCATGGGTTGTGCTGAATAAAGAATATTATCTGATCTCACTTTTTAGACAAAAATTAACTTATCCGGAGTTAAAAAATACGATAGATAAATTAGCAAAGAAGTATAATCCAAAATATATATTAATTGAGGATAAAGCGAGTGGACAGCAAGTTATTCAAGATTTAAGGTTAGATGATTTTGCTAATATTGTGGCTATTAAACCTAAGCTTGATAAGGTAACTAGATTTGCTTCTACTCTGCCTTTATTTCGGTCTGGAGCCGTACGGCTCCCTAAACAAGCTGCTTTTAACACAGTTTTACTACAGGAATTGCTTTCCTTTCCCACCTGTAAAAACGATGACATTATTGACTCAATTAGTCAGTTTTTAAACTTTATTAAAGGTCATACAAGTAGGAAAGTAGCAAGGATTAGAGGGTTTGAGTAAGAAGGGGTGTATGAGTGCGATTAAGCCCAGCATTGTCGCATGGTTGTAGTATGTATAGATGGATTGTTGTTATTCAGCAACCTCTATGTCATTCCTGCGAAGGCAGGAATACATAAAGATCCCGAAATAAGTTCGGGTTGTCTTAGGTTATTAGTAAGTCATCCTGATTTATTGCAGGATCAAATATAACATTCTTTAGACTGGATTCCCGCCATAGCTAGAATGACATAAAGAGTGCGTTGATGTTATAGGTAGGAATAACTTAAGTTATTCGGAATGGCTTCTAGCATTCAGCTGACTTATATAAGCTAATCAAACCGCCTACCGTAAAACCTCTCGGCATGTTCTTGAATTTTGGAATCATATACAGCCTCCATTTCTAAATCTAGTAGTGTATCAGCATCATTTTTTAGCGCAGGTAGGCCCTCCACCCAGCCTTCTCTTTTAACTTTAACTCCTTGTATATAGGCGGCTCCGCCATAAAAAGGCATTATGCCTACATAATCTACCTTAACAGATCTTGGAGGCTTTATCATAATAAGGTGGTCTGGTCTTTGTACCTTTGCCAACTGTTTTGAAGCCAAATCATAATCAGCCACGTGACCACCATACTTCTTCTCTGATCTCTCGGGGAATCTTGTTAATCCCAATTGCTTTGTAGAGGTATTAACATCTTGATGATTAGGAATTTTTATTCGGCTATCATAATAGGAACCATAATTTATTAGATATTTAGCATCAATATCTTTCCATGATTGAAGTCTTTCTTGTGATATAATCTTGATGTTGTTGTTTTTTGCATACTCAAGAAGACCAGTTTTCATTGCTAAGGTATCAACCAATAGAAAGTCATTATATTCAAGCATGTGGCGCTTTGTACCATTGCCAAAGTTCAAAAGTACATCTTTTCCTGGTTTTATAGTCTTAGCTTTTACATATTGGGCGACAAGTGAATCTTCCCCTGTCTCAAAATAAACTGGTACAGAGTAGGCTAGCTCCTTAAAATCGGCATGTTGGTTCTGAGCAATTTGTTTATAAAACTCATGATCCTCTGCAGGCACTAACCAAAGACGTGAAGCAGCTTTATCAGTAAGGCCAAAATCTGCACCTGCAATTATGCTTATGTCTTTATAACCACCTTTATGTAGATTATATGCGCCCAATAAAACGGCAGGTCCATCTCCAATCAGCGCAATAGGAGAGTTTTTTCTAAGTTCTGCAAACTCTTTTGAATCGATTAATAGATTATTTATCTTCTGAACGTAATCGTACCCTCCTAGTGGTGAGTACTCAGGGAAAGGGTTGATAGCTACTATTTTGTTACCAACTTGTTCAATTAACATGTTTGGTCTTGCGGCTACTTTCTCGAATTGTGGTCCTACCACAATCAGCGATGGATACAGCTCACGACCTACATCAGGATAAGCTATCTTTTGTGGAGCGGCAATATGTCTAATCTCCATTTCTGCACTAGCAAGCAATGGTGTTATTATTAAAAATAACGCTACATTATAAATTATTTTAAATCGCTTAAGTATATAATTCCTCATAAATTAAAAGGTAATAAATTTAATTAGATACAAATGTAAATTAAATAATTCCAGTTGGGAACTAAATTTGGCAGAAATAGAGAAAATTCTCTAATACATCTCTTGAGATGTATCCTGTTCCTTAGGGACGTTATGAAAGACATCATTTTCTTCGTTTTGGTCAGCAGGCTGCTGTACCTCTAGATCTTGGATTTTAAATGCCTCCATTACAGTACCTGAAGCAGTTATTTCTCCAGTTTTAGGATTAATCGGGACCAATTTAATCGTATTTGGTACTTTGAAAGGAAGAGATGGAACGTCTGCATAGGCATTTGCCATAAAATCAATGAAAATAGGCAAAGCAATAGTTGACCCTGTAGCTGTTTTACCTAAGGTTTTTGGTGTATCATAGCCAATAAAAGTACCGACAATTATTTTGGGAGTGAAGCCAACAAACCAGGTATCCATACTTTCGTTAGTAGTCCCAGTTTTTCCGGCAATAACTTTACCTAGTTTTTTTGCTGCTGAGGCTGTTCCTCTTTCAACTGCCCCGCTTAAGAATGAAAGGATTTGATAATTGGTAGTTTCATCAGTAATCATACGAGAATTAAAAGCAGCTAGAGTAGGGGGCGGTAAATCATTTATGTCCTCAGTCGTACTTGGTACATTACAATCAGCGCATTCCCTTGAATCTCTACGATAAATAATTTTACCATTACGGTCTTTGATCAGCTCAACAAAATATGGTGTGACTTCCTTCCCATTATTAGCCATAATTGCATAGGCAGTTGTCATCTTTTCCAGTGTAGTTTCCAGTGAACCAAGGACCATGGAATATACTTTTTTTGGTTCGTTATTAATTCCAAAACGCTTAATTATTTCTGCAACTTTACTAAGGCCAATAGTTTGAGCTACTCTCACTGTGATTAGATTACGCGATTTTTCAAGCCCTGTACGCATAGTAATTAAACCTAAAAAATCACCTTTGTAATTTTTAGGTTGCCAAACAGGCATTCCTGGGCCTTGAGAAATCGTGATAGGGCCATCTTCAAAAATTCTATTTGGTTGGACTGAATTTTCTAAGGCAGCAAGATAGACAAAGGTTTTACTAAGTGAGCCTGGCTGTCTTAGTGCTTGAGTAACTCTATCAAATTTACTAACTGAAAAATCATATCCACCGACACTAGCAAGAACTTGACCGGTAGTTGGATTCATAACAACAATGCCACCATTTACAATAGGTATTTGTTTAAGTAGATATTTATGATCAATTGTTGAGGTTTTGTTGATAATATCAACTTGCTCAACAACTATGACATCCCCTTTTTTTAATAGATTTTTTACCGATTTTAAATTTGATTTTGCCCATTTCATTTCCGATAATAAGATTTTTGATCTATTACCTGAAATTAGCCCAATTTCAGCTTCATTATCGGAAGCGTTTAGCACTACTGCTAATTGATATTCCAGTAAGGCTTGCGGTCTTGGTAATTTTTTTAAGTTATCTAGCCAGTTATCTAAATTTATATTTGTAATAGGTCCTCTAAAACCTTGTTTTTGATCATATATCCGTATGCCTTTTCTTAAAGCTTTTTCAGCTTCATACTGAATTTTGGAATCAAGTGAGGTGATGATTGTAAGACCTCCTGTATAAAATAACTCCTTACTGCCCAGCATTTGAATTACTTCGTCTCGTACTTGCTCCGCATAATAATCTGCTGTTACGGTTTCGCTGCGGTCACGTTTTCTTAAAGTAATCGGAGAATTTATCGCCTCTTTTGCTGTTGCATGTGTTATATAGCCATTCTCAAGCATTCTGAGCAAGACGTAATCCCGCCTCTCTTTTACCCTAGCGTAATTTTTTTCAGGATTAAAATTGGAAGGAGCTTTTGGCAAACCGGCAATGAAGGCAGATTCTTCAATTGTTAAATCATCAATCGATTTATTGAAATAGTTCTGGGCGGCCATAGCAACACCATACGCCCCTTTACCAAAATATGTTTGATTCAAATATAATTCCAGAATCTGATCTTTGGTGAATGTTTTTGAGATCATGTAGGATAAAATAGCTTCTTTAATTTTCCGCTCTATTGATACTTCATTCGTCAACAGAAAATTCTTCACTACCTGCTGGGTAATAGTTGATCCTCCTTCGATTCTTCGATGGTGCACAACATTCGAAATATTTAAAAAAGCTGCTCTAATTATACTTACAATATCTACACCGGGATGCGCATAAAAATTTTTATCTTCTGCTGAAATAAATGCTTCAATAAGAGAACGTGGTATACTATTAATAGGAACAAATACCCTGCGTTCTAGAGCATATTCTTCTATTAATTTTCCTTCACGGGAATATATTCTTGTTACTGATGGTGGGTGGTAATCAGCAAGCTGAAAATAATCAGGCAGGTCTCTCGAATAATGATAGCATAAATATATAGCTGCACTAAGCCCAATCACCCCCATTAGTATGAATATTTTTAAACTGAAATATAAAAATCTTAACATTATATAGTTAACCTAAGTGTGTTGTGTAAATTTCTTTATCCTGTTCCAAGTGTCATTCACGCGTCCTCTACTGTCATTCCTGCGTAGGCAGGAATCTAGTCTATAAAAATTTTCTGGATCCCAGCCTAAGCTGGGAAGACAAGAGAGAGGCTGGGATGACAACTATGGGATCACTAAGGTTCACAACCATCATCCGCCCAAGCAATGCCCTGTAAGGCTACTCGCTCCAGCTGAAGTAATTTTCACATCAACAATTTTGCGAAGTAAAGCTTTATTTGGG
>JAJZHL010000093.1 GCA_021804505.1 Pseudomonadota bacterium
CGAAGTTGTTCAAAATAATAAAGAAGCAAATATTATCCAAATAGGGCATTCTCTAGGAGGTTGCTTAGCCGAAATTTGTTACCAGAGGCTGGATGAAGAAATAGAGACATATGCCTTTGATTCTCCGGGATATGCAGTAACCGATACAGGGCCTATAGGACCTAAAGCTATTCATTATTTTATGTCATCGCCCCATGCAATTAATACTTGTCTACCTCATTTAGATAGCAGCAGGCCAAACATTATGCTACACTAAATTCTATGCCCGTTAGAAGAGAAGATATTAGCAACAAGCTTGGAAGAATACCTAAAAATGACTATAATGTTACATGCAAGTATGTTTTCAAAAGATCAAAGCACGATGACATATGTTGATGTGATAAAGTGGCCAGTTGGTCTGGAAAATGGATTAGCAAACTTCTATAGCAAAGCTAATAAAGATGCGTGGTCTATACTCTTAGATAGTCAATGGAGAGATATTTGTAAAAAGCTAGACATGGATGCTAATAATGAGGAAAATTCTGACAAGTTTTTTGATTATTTTGTAGAAAAATATCTAACTAAAGAACAGGGTAGATGGAAATACGTGGTACCATTTCAAAATGTAGGTGATTATGTAACCACAATAGAGAAAATGCCTTTATATTATAAGCTATTTTATTCTCCGTTAGAAATAGGTCAATCGCTATGGGCATCATGGAAGAATTACCACTCTTTTGATAATTTATCTTCCGAATATGTAGATTATATAAACAAACAACAACATAAAGAAGCATCTAAAGGGCTTATATCTACAGTCTCAACAGCTTTTAGCACTGCAGTAGATATCTATTCAGGCATAAAGACCATAGCTCATTTTGTATGGGATTATAATTTCATGCCTAGAAGCTGGGTTTCTTCCCATAACGAAGTAGCCGCACATCATAAGAATGGTAAGCTAGCTGATGGCGGGCTAATAGTCCATTATCATTTAGGAGAACAGCAAATAAACCCTTATAACCAACTAGAAGAATTTGTACCTGTGATGGGCAGTAGTCAAGATTCTTCTCAAGCAAATGAACATTTAGATTAATAACATTTTATTTTATGATAATGGAAAGCTAATCCCAATGAAAGAGCCTTCGAAACGTTGGAATATTATTGGTTTGTGTTACTCAATAACCCTGCTTCTGGTAATTTCCATTATTATTATAGGTGCAAAAATATTCAATATTGCAGATGTAACATGGGCATTAATATCTGCAGTTATTTGTACAGAAATTGAGAGTGGCGTTTATTCGGTAGTGTTTCTCCGCATAATATCAACATTGATTGGAGCAATAACAGCATACTTAGTACTAGCTATTATGGGGCCTGGGTATTTTGCTATAATAGTTGGAGTAATAATTACCACCCTTACCTGTTATTACGTATTTAATTTGCACAATAATTGGAAAGTTGCTAGTGCTACAAGCGTTATAGTCCTAGTTGCTGGCACTCAACAAAACTCTGTAAGTACCGCAGAATTACTAGCTTTTAAAAGAGCTATAGAAGTTATAGCTGGCAGTCTAACTGCTGGGGTTGTTTCATTTATTTTAAAAAAATTATGGACTATTTTAAAAGCTATTTAAAGCCTCAATTAATATATTTACTTCTAATTATAGTTTATAGTTGATCGAATTTGGCTATTTTATGGAATAATTGCTTTACATGCTGTAGAAGCAATAGGCGGTTATTAGCAATATTAGGATTCTCATCTTTGACCATAACATTATCAAAGAAGTTAGAAATCGGGATAAGCAAGCTAGAGAGCAACTGAAGGCTAACTGCAAATTCTTGTTCTTTTATAGTTTTATCAACTTTTATTGCAACTTCTGTTAGTATTAAAAACAATTCCTTTTCATAATTTGAACAGAAATAGTCTGGGTTAATAGAGGCGTTAACTACATTATTATCAAGAATGTTACTTGCTCTTTTATAAGTTATTAGTAAATCCTTGCCTTCATTGCTAGTTAAAAAGTTATTAAGCGTTGAAAGCTTGAGAGCCGTAATAACAAGATCATCTTCATCATTCAAGTCTAATACTGCATTAATTAGTGAGATATCATAGTAGTTTTTAAAATAAAATCTTGCCCTTTCCTCAAGAAAAATCATTATATTATCTTGTGGCGTATGGTTAAATAACCCTGTAGAAAAAAACACTAACTCCCTTAAATTTAGATGCAGGTTATTCTCTAAAATTATTCTTATAATACCTAGGGCTAATCTGCGTAAGGCATAAGGATCTTTGGAACCAGAAGGTTGGTGGCCTGCTAGCATAAGGCCTGTTAAACTATCTATTTTATCAGCAAGAGCAAGTATTGCAGCGCTGCCACTAGGAACAGTATCTGAGGGTCCCTGAGGTTTATATTGATCTCTGATTGCAACAGCAATTTCCTCTTCTAACCCTTCATGCTTTGCATAATAATAACCCATAATGCCTTGGAGCTCAGGAAATTCTCCTACCATTTCAGAGACAAGATCACTCTTATATAATTTTGCCGCAAGTTGTAATGATTTATTCTCAGGTGCTAGATAATAGCAAATCTTAGCAACCCTATGAGTTTTTTCTTTAAGATTTCCAATCTTAGCGTGGAATATTATTTGTTCGAGTTTGGGTAAAGAAGAATCTAAGCTGTTAGATAGGTCCTGTTCATAAAAATATAATGCATCTGAAAGTCTTGCTGAAAGTACTTTTTCATTGCCATTTATAATAATTTCTGGCTCATTTGATTTTATATTACTTACAAATAAAAAATATGGAGCAAAATTTCCCATTTGATCAAATAGGCTGAAATATTTTTGATGAGTACGCATTGATGCTATTAACACTTCGCTGGGTAACTGTAAAAATTTTTCTGGTATTTTCCCTATCAGAGCATTGGGATATTCTACTAGCCCAGCTACTTCTTCTATTAATCTTTCATCTGGTTTTATAGTTAAATTATATGAGCTAGCTATTAACGATAATAGATTTTCTATAAGCTTTTGCCTCTCTTGCCTATCAATTATTACATAATTGTTAGCTAGTTTTTCTTTATACTGGTCATAGCTCCCTATCTCAATCGCATTGGGCGCCATAAATCGATGGCCATAGGTAATGTTATTTGCTGTTAAATGACCAAAGGTAATTGGTAAGATTTGCCCATCAAATATACATAAAATATTCTTGAGTGGCCTAACCCATTTTATATCATAACTACCCCAGTACATTGATTTTGGCCAAATATAGTCAGCAATAGCTAGAGGCACGATGGTCATCAGCACTTGTTTAATATCAGCCTCAGGAATTCTTTTTATATATCCATAATATGGCTGGTCCTTAATTAGTATTTCGGTAAGCTGATCGCGGGTGACATTATTAGCTTGGCAGAATCCTTCTATAGCTCCCTCCGGTGCATTTAGCTTAGGTCCCTTAATCTCTATTATTTCTGCTTGTATAGATTTTGGTAGACCAGTCGCGTAGATAGCAATGCGCCGAGGACCTATGGAAACTTTGATATCTTCAAAGGATATTTTGTTATTTAAAAAATATCTATTAAATATTGTAGTATAGGATTCTTCAGCGTTTTTTTGCATTAACGCTGGTATTTCCTCACTAAATAATTCTATTAATAGCTCACTCATTTAAGCCCCTGTTTCTAATTCTAGCCACTTAGTACAACATAGCTTGGCTAAATTTCGTACTCTTGCAATATAATTAGCCCTCTCAGTAACGCTAATCACCCCTCTAGCATTTAATAAATTGAAAACATGACTTGCTTTAATGCAATAATCATAAGCTGGTAGCGGTAAATTCTGATCTATTAATCTTATAACTTGATTTTCATTATCTTCAAAATGCTTAAATAACATTTCAATATCACTAAGCTCAAGGTTAAATTTTGAAAATTGCTTCTCAGCAGGAAAATCTATTTCCCCATAAGTTAATTTCCTTTCTCCCAACTCCCCATTCCAATTAAGGTCCTTAACTTCTTCAATTGATTGAATATATAAAGCTATGCGTTCTAATCCATATGTTATTTCACCCGCAACAGGCCGGCATTCAATTCCTCCTATTTGTTGCATGTAAGTAAATTGTGAAACTTCCATACCATTGCACCATACTTCCCACCCAAGACCAGATGCCCCAAGAGTTGGAGATTCCCAATCATCTTCCACAAATCTAATGTCATGTTTTGCTAAATCTATACCGAGTTTTTCTAAACTTTTAAGATACAATTCCTGAATATTGTCAGGAGATGGCTTAAGAATAACTTGAAACTGATAATAATGTTGCATCCTATTAGGATGTTTTGCATATCTGCTATCATTCGGTCTTCTAGATGGTTGAACGTAAGATACAAACCAAGGTTTACTCCCTAAGCTCCTTAAAACCGTAGCGGGATGAAATGTCCCAGCTCCCATTTCTACGTCATAAGGTTGTAAGATGGCACATCCTTGGGCTTGCCAGTAACACTGCAATTCCAATATAATCTGTTGAAATGACAAACTTTGCATATTTTTAGGTATCCTTATTTCCTGCAGGAGAGTATACTAATAACTTATAAAAATGCAATAAAAGAGGCCAGTAGCCAAATATAGATTTATAAAGAACTTAATAATTAATTACTCTGTATTTTCTAAAAAAGAGATTGTAGCTATAAGCAATCTACTATAGAATTATTAATGAACTTAATTTAGGAGCCTTAAAAAATAGATGAGAAAGCTTCTTAATTTCTTTTTAGTCAGTCTGACATTATCCATCTTTGGTAATGCTTTAGGTAATGGCGATGTTTTTGAAGCCGAAACAACTATAAAAGACCATAAATTTCATCCTGATATTATCGAAGTACCTGAGGGTAAAAGAATCCGTTTAACAGTACGTAATGATG
>JAJZHL010000094.1 GCA_021804505.1 Pseudomonadota bacterium
CCGTTGCTCTTAAACCTCTAGTATCTACTTCGTTTTTATGAGCATTATAAAGCGTAACCTCTGCTGCTAGCAGTTCGGAGTAGTCAATTATTCCCGCCTTATACTGATTAACGGCTAATTTGTAAGCAGCAAATGCATTCTTTGCAATATCACTCTGAATTTGAACTTGAGAGTCCAGAATGTTTAGAGATACAAGGCTATCCTCTACATCTTGAAATGCTGCAAGAACAGTTTGACGATATGATGCAATCGTTGTTTCATATGCAGCCATTGTAGCCTTTATGTTACTTGACCTTGCTCCGCCATCAAATAAGGTAGCAGAAAGCTGTGGTCCTAGTGACCATAGGAAAGTTGGTAGTGCAAGTAAATGACCGAAACCTGTCCCTTCTAATGCTCCCGTTGCTGCAAGAGTAAGGTTAGGGAAATATGCAGTTTGGGCTATACCTATTTGCGCGTTAGCTTGTGCTACAAGCCTTTCAGCTTGCACTATATCGGGTCTGCGTTCTAGTAATTCTGATGGTATACGTACTGGAATATCTTGCAAGGAGAAAGAAGATGTTCTATTAGACTTTTCTATAGTAAATGCTGAAGGTGATTCACCTATTAGCACTGCTATAGCGTGCTGATACTCTGCTCTATTAATCCCATTATTTGCTGCTAATATCTTAGCAGCATAGAGGTTATTTTCTGCCGTCAGAATATCCATTTGAAAAGCCACGCCTGACAATTTACGATTTTTGTAGTAATCTAAAATTTTCTGCCAGGTAATGACTAACTTATCTAGTAAAACTTGATCGTGATCTAGGGTACGGAGTTCGAAATAATACTGGGCTAAGGAGCTTTGCGCTGATAATCTGATAAAAGCCAACGATGCTTTGCTAGCCTCACTAGCTGCTAAACTGGCTTTTACATTTTGGCGTACATTCCCCCACAAATCCAGCTCCCAATTAGCATTTAATTGCAAGGCCTTATCATTAGATATAGTAGGCGGTAGCCCTACATGAGCAATTTGCCTTTGTCTCGTAAGTGCATACATAGAAGTAATGGTAGGAAAATAGCTAGCTCTTGCCTTATTTGCTAAGGCTAAAGCCTGCCTATATTGGGCCTCGGCTGCTCTAATATTCTGGTTATTAATGTTTAATCTTTCTTCTAATTGGTGCAAAACGGGGTCATTAAATATTTTCCACCATTCCCCTACATCTTCTTGGACTATAGGTTTAGCAGATTTCCATAGTATTCCTCCCTCCTTAAAACTATCAGGAATGGTCATGGTTGGTTTAGAATATTTAGGGCCTATAGTGCAGCTACTACAACATAGTAATAGAATGAACCATATACTCTTCTGCTTTAAAGAATTGGTTACGCAAAACATCGGGGAATTTACCTGCTCACGTATGGTTACTACGCTCCGCTTGCTCACCCGTCGTTTTACGTTCCAATTCTTTAAATCATTCGAGTATCCCTTATTTACTTCCATTTAACTCTCCATATTTTCCGTTGGAAAAAATTTTTATACTCCTCAACAATGAGGTAAACAGCTGGTGTAGTAAATAACGTTAACATTTGGCTAACTATTAAGCCACCAATGATGGCAATACCCAAGGGGCGTTGCATCTCAGAGCCAACACCTGTGCCAAATGCCATCGGCACAGCGCCAAGCATCGCAGCCATGGTTGTCATCATAATAGGCCTAAATCGTAAATTGGCCGCTTCATATATAGCTGAACGTGGAGATGTATGTTCATCTCGGTTAATTGAAATAACAAAATCAATCATCATAATAGCGTTTTTCTTTACAATACCGATTAATAATATAATACCTATCAAGGCTATTACGCTTAGATCAATATTACTAATGAATAGAGCAAGTAGTGCTCCTACACCTGCTGATGGTAAAGTAGAAATTATAGTAATCGGATGAATAAGACTTTCATATAACATACCTAAAACTATATATACAGCTACTAGTGCAGCTAGAATCAAATATGGCTCATTTTTTAGAGAGGCTTGAAAAACCTGCGCAGTCCCTCTAAATTCTCCTTGTACTGAAGTTGGTAACGTCATTTCACCAACGACCTTGTTGATAATATTAACAGCATTACCAAGAGGTACCCCTGGTAATAAATTGAATGATAAAGTAGCAGATGGTGACCAACCTTGATGATTAATAGCTAATAAAGTATTGGACTCGGAGAAACTGGCAAACAATGATAACGGTACTAAATTACCATGTATGTTTGAAACATAGAGTTGGTTTAACATCTCTGGGTGTTCTAAGTATTTAGCAGCAAATTCCATCACAACATAGTATTGGTTCATAGAAGTATATATTTGAGATATTAGACTTTGTCCAAAAGCTCCATACAATGCTGTATCTACTTGTTGTGCAGTTACTCCTAAACTTGCTGCTCTATTATAATCTACTTTAACATAAACTTGTAAACCATGATTACGTTGATCGCTATTAAGATCTTGAATATATGGAAATCCCGATAACTTTTTCATAATATCTTCAGCGTAGTAATTTACGTTTTCAACATTATCTGCTGATATAGTATATTGAAATTGTGCTGTACCAGGTCTCCCTCCTATCACTAAATCTTGAGCAGATTGCATATATAACGTTGCTCCTGGTATATTACTTAGTTTGTTACGTAATATAGCAATTACTGCATCAGAGGATATTTTTCGCTTCTCCAATGGAACAAGAGCTGTAAACATTGTTCCGCTGTTTGCCGTACTAGCAAATCCTGCTACATTTTGGACTCTAGGATCTTGTTGGACTATATCCATGAAAGTGTGTAACTTTTTTTCCAATAATGAGAATGAAGAATTTTGATCAGTTACGATAGATGATACTATTAACCCTGTATCTTGTTGAGGAAAGAAGCCTTTTGGTACTATTATAAATAGGCCTATACTTAAGGCAATAGTACATACAACTATTAATCCTGTGATCTTTGAATAATTCAACGCAATATTTAAACCTGCTGCATACTGTACCTTTAAGCGGTCAAAAATTTTCTTAAATGATGAGTCCTTTTCTTTGACTTTAGGTTTTAAAAGATATGCACACATAGTTGGAGTAAGAGTTATAGAGATGAGTAAAGAAACCAAAATGGCAGTTGATAAAGTAATTGCAAACTCACGAAATAGCCTTCCTATTAATCCACCCATGCATAAAATGGGAATAAACACGGCTATTAGTGAAATACTTATCGATGTAACAGTAAAACCGATTTCTGCTGCTCCTTTTAAAGCTGCTTCTTTAGGCTGCATACCCTTTTCAAGGTAGCGCGTAATATTTTCTAAAACTACTATAGCATCATCTACAACAAATCCTGTTGATATAGTTAAAGCCATCAATGATAATATATTAAGGCTCATACCATACAGCCACATTACAACAAAAGTACCAAGTATTGATAATGTCAGGGCTACGCTTGGGATTATCATAGACCTTATATTTCCAAGGAATACATAAACGACAAGAATAACAAATATCATAGAAGTTAGTAGTGTCATTTCTACATTGCGTAAGGAAGCATGGATAGTTAATGTTCTATCCATTACAATATTAATATTAATTCCAGCCTTTATAGTGCTTGATAGTTCTGGGAATATTTTTTTTATGTTAGAGACGGTTTGAATTACATTTGCACCCGGCTGTTTAAAAATTGCGAGCGCTATTGCTGGCTTACCATTAAAGAAGCCAGCATTGCGCAGATATTGTGCTGAATCAATTACCTCAGCTACATCTGATAGTCTAACTGGGTTGCCGTTGTTATAACGAATGATTATAGAAGTAAAATCCTTAGCTTTGGTAAGCCGATCATTTGTCATCAGCGTGTAAGTATTAGTACCATCTGTCAATTGTCCTTTAGCTAAATTAATGTTATTAGCATTAACAGCATTGATTATATCATTCAAACTAATACCATATTTATTAAGCTTAGTGGGGTTTAACTCTATACGTACTGCCGGTAAAGAGCTGCCGCCAAGAAGTACCTGTCCAACCCCATTCACTTGTAATAATTTCTGCTGCAATATGGTGGAAGCAGCGTCATACATAGCTTCAACACTATGATGATCAGATGTTAGAGCTAAGATTAGTATTGGAAAATCAGCTGGATTTACCTTACGATATGTTGGAGGACTAGGAAGATTAGCTGGGAGATTGCTTGCTGCTGCATTAATTGCAGCTTGTACTTCACGCGCTGCACCATCAATATTATGTGACAAATCAAACTGAATTATTATAGTTGTAAAGCCAAGAATACTATTAGAGGTCATGTCTGTGATGCCTGCAATACGGCTTAACGACTTCTCAAGCGGTGTAGCAACTGAGCTGGCCATAATTTCTGGACTTGCTCCGGGCAGGGCACTCTGAATCATTATTGTAGGGAATTCTACTTGAGGTAAAGATGATACTGGTAGAAGGTTAAAAGCTAGTATTCCGGTAAGAGCTAGGCCGATAGAGAGTAGCGTAGTAGCAATTGGCCTATTAATAAAAGGACTTGACAAGTTCATTTATTACCTACAGTAAAAGGTGATAAAAATTTCGTTGCGAGCCTATCAAATGCAAGGTAAACTACAGGTGTAGTATACAGAGTGAGAACTTGACTAACAGCAAGGCCTCCCATAATTGTAATACCTAGGGGCTGTCTGAGTTCATAGCCAATACCAGAATTAAAAACTAAAGGTATTGCCCCAAACATTGAAGCCATGGTGGTCATCATTATCGGCCTAAAACGAAGTATACAAGCTGTAAAAATTGCTTCAGTAGGAGTTTTATGCTGCACTCTTTGTTGTTCTAAGGCAAAATCAATCATCATAATAGCGTTTTTCATGACTATACCAATTAGTAAGATAACTCCTATCACGG
>JAJZHL010000095.1 GCA_021804505.1 Pseudomonadota bacterium
TGATCTTGCAATCCGTTGGTTTAAATTGTGAATCAGTTGACATTACCTTCGAACCTGGCATTAGTACACCAAGCTCCTTTATATCCTTGACTGCTTGAATACCATAACAGCTATTAATTATAATATTTAGAGGCTGATTAAAGATTTCTTGTATAGGTTTAACTAAATCTTCAGCAGTATAAATGCCAAAAGGTTGAAGTTGAGAGGACGTTTCTGATACTTTTTCAACGCCATATAAAAAAATATGTTTATCTCCTTTGTTGGGAACACCACCATTTATACTGAGATTATGACCATTTATAATGATAGTTATGTGATCATCTGGAGCTACATTAGTTTTAATTTTATTAAGTAAAGAGAAAATATCATCAATGGGTAGCACTCCACCAATTTGATATGGCATAAGTGCCTTACCTATACTATGATAATTCTCCATACTACCAGCAAGTTTATCCCAATTTTCTTGGTTAGATACAAATGATATCAATTTGTTGTATCCTGGAGGCATAACAAATTTATCTTTAACAAGTAAATATTCTACAAAATGTATTGTTATTAGATGTTCTTTCATTTTTTACTATATTCTATATGTTGACAAGGTTTTAGAACCAATGATAACGTGCTTAATGTTGTTTAATCTATATCGGTTCTACGCACTATAATATCCATTATTCGCTTATTTTCGATATCTTGGATAGTAATTAACACAAATTTCCTGGATTCTATACTTACAGGAAATAATATGTTCTTACTCAATAAATCTTTACTACATAACTCTGCTCTAGCATCCCTTGCATCAGCCACAACAGATATTAAATCACCAGGATTATCTAGAACTTTTTGGTCAAATTTTTTAATAAAATCACAGGGCCTTTCGGCGATTTTAATAATACTCCACAGTATCTCAGGATGTTGAAAGACGTAGCTACCAACAGCTAAGGAGAGAAGTTGACAATTATAAACATTGCTGCATAGCTCTCGTCTAACTGACTTATCTTGTCCAAATTTGTTTACTACTATTGGGCTGATACAATTAAGATGCCATTTCTGCTCTTCAGGAAGATGTTCATAATTTTTTGCTCCTATCACTATATCACTCTTATCAACATCTAATATCTTACAGTTAACATTCATCCATTCTTCTTGGCTGAGAGTTTTTATATATTCAGGTCTATCTATAACAAAATCTTTCTTGTTATGATATGGCACCTCTAATACGGAATTTACGATACCCTGTAAAGTCCAATCTGCACGATCTGCCCACTCAGGCCCAAAGAAATAACCGTAAGGGATTGAGATCAACAAAAAGATAGAGTATAAAATAGCAAACACTATAGAAAAAGCTGTTGCAAGCTTGAAACTCCATACCTTAATGAATTTTAGCATCTATCAAAACTCCTTATTTATCATTGCAAAATTCCATCTTTAAAAATTTTTGGCTCAGTGTTTATTTTTAATGTATGGCAAACTCACAAAAAGCTCCAGAGATATTTCATAATTTAACAAAATTTCGTTAAGGCTAGCACAATAGGGGCGGCGGTCCAAAAAAATGTATCACCACACTGTAGCTCGTGATGACGAGAGTTTGGAAATAGTCATAAACCTTAACGGGCATAATAACAAAAATATCTTTCGAGCTGTTTGTAGATTTTAATAACACAGGAAGAATTAAGTATCTACCAAAGGTTTTACTTCATCTACAGGTAAAAGATCTTTAGGACATACATTATCTGGAGAAATTGTATAATGCCTTATATCTGGATTTGATGGATCTACTGGATGCGGTGTAACTCTACTTGGATCAACTTTATGCTTATCAGCTACATTTACAAGGATACTCTCTGTCACTATGCGACCTTGATCACAAGCACCGTACTTAACTGACACATCTATATTAACAGCCTTATTTTCTAACTCTTTTGCTGTATAAATTTGTCCAAGATTTTTATCTGGGATTGCTTGTTGAATGACATCGTTTACAAAATTATTACAATTATTATTTGCAATATTAAAATATTGCACTCCAGAATCTTGTTGACTTTTAGCATAGTTATATGCTGCATCATACTGTTCTTTTGTTACAGGTATGATCTTTGTGCTGTGATGACTTAGCTCATCATTATTTTGAGATACTCTATATCTTTCTGCCTCATCTTTAATTTTACCAGGACCAATTGGAATTGGAAACTTATCAAGGTAAGGCTGTTTACCGAAAATATCTTGTATTTCTCCATTAGTAACAAACCCAATATTGGTGTGACCTGTTGAAAAAGGCAGAGTGTATTCTTTCGTCTTTTGATTGTAATCAACTTTCACATCATTATTGACTAACAAAAAATATTTAGCTTTTAGGATACCAACACTAGGATTAATATTAGCTATCTCTGTTGATTTAACGTTCTTACCTAATCCTGGTACAAAAATAGTATCAGCTGGAACCTTAATAACAGGAGTAGTTGTGGTTGCTGCAGGCGTCTGAAGCGCCGGTTTTGCCTCTACTACAGATGGTTGTTTTTCAGGGGGGCGGTACATTATTAGCTGTGCTCGCTGTTCGGGAGTAAGTTTTACAGTCATAAAATTCTCTCATAAAAAATTAAGTAACAATATACTAACACAAGGAATAACAAACTCTCCGTATTCAATTGAATATTGTATATAATTTTCAACGTATTGTAGTTTTAATACAGTTTTCTAGATTTTTGCCGTATCTCACTAGTGGCTGGGGTAAATCCAATTTGTGTCATCACGAGCCCGCTGCCCAGCGGCTAAGGTAGAACCGGCTAAAAGGGTCATCCTGAACTCGTTTCAGGATCTATTCTAATAATGTCATGAGATCCCGAAATAAATTCGGGATGACTTTGGATTGCAGCAAAGGCTACGTCTTCTCGCTAATAGACTCTTAAAGTCTATGTTTCGGCTAAACAGTTTATCCCTGACACTAGTAGGCTGTAGCTAGAATGAGATTAAGGAGAGTATAATTTCCCTAATATCTAATTCTCTACTCCACATCAAAATCAAAATACTGATCAGGATATGGCTCATTTTCCAGAGTATAGTGCCACCATTCTTTTGAATATTCTATAAAGCCGTATTGTTTCATTTTTTGGCGTAGATAATTACGATTTTGTGTATATATTTCATCTATCAATTCATTATCATGGCCAGATGCTGTGTCAAGCAGGTCTAAAGAACTATACATATCCACTGTATTGTCATGAAAATATGGTATTAGACGTCCATCTTTTAATGGCCTTGATGTACACTCAGGGTTGGTATTTAACTCTTTACCAATCTCAATAATGGTGAGGTCTATTGTACTACCTCTGCTATGGGCCGACTTTTTACTAACATAGCCTAATTCAAATATCTCTTCTTTGCTAATATATGGGTAATAGTAATCTTTCATTCTTTGATCTTCAAAATCTTCACTCCATTCTACAAAATGTTCCACTGCTTTGACCGGTCTATATGCATCACATACTACCAAAGAATAATTATCCTTTTTTATATCTTGTTGTACTGCTTTTAGGGCTAAGGCTGCTGCATTTGTCATGATAATCTTTGGTGCTTTATAGCCGTTTATTCTTTGACCTACAAAATTTCTATCATTGTAATACATCACATCTTGAATAATAGTTAGATCAACTTCTGATAAATAAACGAAATTTTCTGGCAGGCCGGAAGAATTTTTTAGCATAATATACCTATTTGAGTAGCATTAAATTGTAAAGTTGAAATAAAATGATTGTCAATATTTCATATTGACTTATTATTCCACTTTTCACGTTTAATTCAAATATAAAAGTATACATATGAAAAAAATCATAATATCGGGGATGATCGGTAATGCGCTTGAATGGTATGATTATGCTTTATATGCACAATTTGCTTTCATAATTGGCCAACATTTTTTTCCCGATTCAGAAATGCGTGAAACACTGACATTCGCTGTATTTGCTGCAGGTTTTATTGTAAGGCCGCTAGGAGGCATAATTATAGGGAATATTGGTGATAAGTTTGGTAGGCGTATAGCCCTAGTAATAGGTATTATAACTATGGCAGTGCCAACAGCGGGGATTGGGTTACTACCAGGTTACAATACAATAGGTATAGCAGCTCCAATAATTCTGACGTTGATTAGATTGATACAAGGGTTTTCTCTGGGTGGTGAATTTAGTGGTTGTATTTCATACATAGTTGAACATGCGCCTGCTAATCGGCGTGGTATTGCTGGCAGTGCTTCTTTTGTCAGTATGTGTGCAGGTATGTTACTTGGGCTTGTTACCGCGAGTGCTTTTAGTTATTTTATGACCCCGGAGAATTTAATGGATTGGGGATGGAGAATACCATTTATTGCTGGTTTGTTTATCAGCTCTGTAGGTTTGTATATTAGAAAGAATTTATCGGAAAGTCCAATTTATAAGCTGGCTAAAGAAACGGGGCGATTGTCACGATTCCCTTTGAGAGAGGTTTTATCAAAGCATTGGCTGGAACTAATTATAGCTATCGGCCTTTATATAACCGTGACAGCGCCCTTTTATACTGCAACTGTTTTTATATGTAACTGTATGAAAACACTTGGGTATACTCAAGATCAGGGGGCCACAGTATCAGGCATAATCCTGCTTACTATGATAATTGTCCTACCTATATCAGCGGCGATTTCAGATAAAATAGGTAGAAAGCCAGTTTTACTTGTTGGTATATTATTAATCATATTATTATCTTATGTGCTTTTTATAGGTCTTGGATCTATGAATTTTGTTATTGCAGTTGTATCGCAAGTAATTTTTGCTACAATAATTGCGATTTATATGGGGCCAGTTCCAACTGTTTTGGTGGAATTATTCCCAACTAGCGTTCGTT
>JAJZHL010000096.1 GCA_021804505.1 Pseudomonadota bacterium
GTTAATTGGGCATGTATATATAAGAGTACCTTCGTCCATTCCTTCCGGCCTTTCATGACTATTACGGATATTGATTGCTGGTAAATTAAGAAGAGAAGTCTCTTCTGTAATCGTACCGCTGTCAGATAGAATACAAAAAGCGTCCATTTGTAATTTAATATAATCTGTAAAACCAAATGGTTTGAGAAATTGAATACGCTTGTCTAAGTCACCCCTAGCTAGTTTTTCTAGCAATTGACGGGTACGTGGGTGTGTAGATACAATTATAGCCATGTCATATTCCACGGCTAATTTTTGCAAGCTATCAACCAGATTGTGTAAATTTTCTTCTACATCAACATTTTCCTCACGGTGACTGCTAACTACAAAGTAACGTTTGGGTTGTAAACCTAACTTGACGAGAATATCGGAATTTTGGATTTTTGGCATAAAGCGGTTAAGAATCTCTTGCATGTGGGAACCGGTTTTAATAATCCGTTCTGGAGGAAGCCCTTCTGCTATTAAATATCGTCTTGCATGTTCGGTTAATACTAAATTGATATCGCTTACGTGATCAATTATTTTACGATTTAGCTCTTCAGGGACTCGTTGATCAAAACAACGATTGCCTGCTTCCATATGAAATACAGGTATTTTTCTTCTTTTTGCTGCGATTACCGCAAGGCAAGAATTGGTATCACCATAAAGCAACAATGCGTCGGGCTTTTCTATCTCCATAACCTCGTCAGCTTTCTCAATAATACGGCCAATGGTTTGTGCTACACTATTACCACTAACTGCAGCTTCTAAAAAATAATTTGGTTTACGAATATTTAAATCTTCAAAGAAAACCTGGTTTAGTTCATAGTCAAAATTTTGGCCAGTATGTACTAAAATATGATTTGTATATTTATCAAACTCAGAAATGACTAAGCTCATTTTAATTAGTTCGGGTCTTGTCCCGACTATGGTCATTACTTTAAGCATTAAGGTTTTCCTTGATAAATTCTAAAGTTAACAGTAGTTTTTTTACATTCTCTACATCTAGTCTTTCTGTGTTATGCGATGTATAATCGTCTAAATTAACAATCTCCTTTTGTCCTTCAACAAAAAATTGAGCATAATTAAGGTCACGGTTATCAGCAGGAATTTGGTAATATTGGCCTAGGTCATGTGCTTTTGCCATTTCTTCAGAAGAAACTAACGATTCATATAGCTTTTCTCCATGACGAATCCCGATACAACGAATTTCATTGTTTTTATTAAATAATTCCTGTAGTGCTTGTGCTAGGACTGCAATTGTGGAAGCGGGGGATTTTTGAACGAAAATATCGCCTTGCTTGGCATGTTTAAAGGCATACAAGACTAAATCCACTGAATCTTCTAGCGACATTAGAAATCTAGTCATGGTCGGTTCTGTTATGGTTATAGGCTTGCCCTCTAGAAGCTGATTAACGAACAATGGTATCACGGAACCCCTAGATGCCATCACGTTACCGTATCGTGTTGCACATAACAATGTTTCGCCTGGCAAGCGCATTCTAGATTTTGCAACCATTAGCTTTTCCATCATCGCTTTACTTAAACCCATTGCATTTATGGGATAAACTGCTTTATCCGTACTGAGAACTATTACGCGTTTTACACCATTTGCAATGGCAGCATTCATTACGTTTTCTGCTCCCAAAATATTAGTTTGCACAGCTTCCATGGGGTAGAATTCGCATGATGGTACTTGTTTCAGAGCAGCGGCGTGGAATACATAATCTACACCATGTAGAGCTTGGTAAATGCTGTTATAAGAACGTACATCACCTATGTAAAATTTTAGTTTTGGATTATTAAATGCGATACGCATATCTTCTTGTTTCTTCTCATCACGGCTAAAGATACGTATCTCCTTGATACCAGTTTTTAATAATCGTTGCATTACAGCATTGCCAAACGAACCAGTACCACCGGTAATTAACAAAATTTTATCTTTAAACATATTTACCGCAGCTTATTGAAATTCGTACATTGATTTTATTAATTCAGGCCATTTAGGCGGAACATAGCCTGTGGCAGCATTAAAGCGCTGAGCATTTAGGGAGCGATCTACCACCAATTCGCTAGTAGGTATTATTTCTATTTTTTTATTATAAATCTCACTAATATGCTTTAATAGCTCAAATTTACTTATAGGCTCAGCTGCCACATGATATACCCCTCTTAACTCTGGCTTAGGCAATACAAAATTACGTACTACCTTAGCAAGTTCAACTGTAGGGAATCCAGAAAAAATAGCTCTGGTGTAACCATTGACAGTGCCTTCTTGTTTTAAAAACCATTCTACTAAACTTTTATGGCCAACTAATTCAGGTCCAATAATTGATGTACGTAAGGTAATTGCATGTGGGTAATCTACTTCTCCTAAAAATTTAGAACGACCATACAAATCATATGCATCAGGGAAATCTGTCTCAACATAATTACCTTTTTTTCCAGAAAAAACACAATCGGTACTTATATGTATTAGCCTGGAGCCTGTAGCTTGGCATAGTAAAGCTAATTTGTGCGGTAATAATGCATTAAGCGGTATTGCTGACAATGGAAGACCAGAACTTTCTAATTGCTTTACTAGCCCTACGCAATTAATTACAACATCAGGACGGGCTGTCGCAAAGGCTGTAACAAGAGAGTCGTAATTTTCAACATCTATACCATTTATAATAGTAAATAACGGTTTTTTATCTGAGCTAGGTTCAGCAGTTTGCGTACTTCTAACTGTACCATATACTTGTATGTTCTCATCTTGAGATAAAAAACGTGACATGGTGTTGCCCAGCATCCCTGTAGCACCAAATACCAATACTTTCATATAACATTATTGCGTTCAGAATTAGTATGGTATTATAGACCAATTCCACCTAATATCAAATTATTTATAAGTCACTTTAATAACGCTCTTGCCGTTATAGTAATTGTAACCTCTCTTTTCCCTGGTTCAGCTATAGGACTTGCCATCTCTGTATTAACCATCTTAGCATTAGCGGATAACATTGGGCGAGGGTAATCTGACATATAATTTGTACCAATATTGATATCCACTAGTCCAACATATTGTTTATTAATGGTATTGGCAACGCGCTGCGCTTGCTTAATTAAATTTGTAATTGCTTTTTCCATCATCGAATCACGAATATGGTCAATTTTCTCAGGCATAATTGAGTAATTTAATCCTTGAAGTAGTAATCCTATGCTTTGCAGCTCGCCTACTAATTTTAATAATATATCGATAGAAGTGCTTTGTAATTGTATTTTTTGAGTGCCATGCCACATTTTAGTATTATTAGCTTTAGAGGGCAATTTATATACGTAATATTGGTCAGTGCTAACGGTGACATTTGACGTAGCTTTTGCTTTTGTGGTAGCTTGAGACATTAGCTTATTGATGCTATCTTGCACTTGTATTGAATCTGGGCCTTCTTTTTCTACGTTAAGATTTGCAGTTAAAACATCTTCCTGGACTTCCATTCTTTCTGTTATCGACAAATTAAGATACGTACCCTCATTCGGTAACGTCGCTTTAGTATCTTGAAGTTCACTTGCGAAAGATGAACAAAAGGAAAATAACAATATAATAACTGCAAGCAATTTATTAGGCATAGTGAATGGCTCGTTAATTTTTCAAGTTTAAACATACTATACCATTATTATATTTGTATAGATAGTATGAAGAAGAATATTTGGGTCAAGTAATTAAATAGCTATTGACGAAAAAGCTATATTAATTGATAATTTGCGCAGATGGTTGTGCAGTTGCGTAAAGAACCGACTAGGTCTTACGAGGAAAGTCCGGACTCTACAGAGATATGATGCTGGATAACGTCCAGCGGGGGAGTGATCCTCTAGGGAAAGTGCCACAGAAAATATACCGCCAATTATTTGGTAAGGGTGAAATGGTGTGGTAAGAGCGCACCGGTAGGTTGGTGACAAGCTACGCATGGTAAACCCCATCAAGAGCAAGGTCAAATAGGCATTACAGAACTTAAAGCATAGTTCCTAGGCATCTCTGACTAGCAGTAATGTGGGTAGATCGCTTGAGGTAAATGGTAACATTTATCCTAGATAAATAACTGCAATAGATAATTATATTATCTATACAAAATCCGGCTTATAGACCATCATCTATTATTATTCATATTTATTTTCTTCTAACAGTTAAGTTAATGCGTAAGTTATATCATAATCCTATTTGTCCTTTGTCACGACAGGTCCGTGTGCTTTTAAAAGAGCTGGATGTACAATTCACTTTAATTAAGGAAGATTATTGGAAGAGAGGGAAGGAGCTGCTTGCTCTCAATCCCGCGGGGATTTTACCTATTTTACAAGAGTCGTCCAATTTCATTATATCAGGAATTTACCCTATCACTGAGTACTTGCACGAAAAATATCCAAATTTTAGTTTAATGGACGAAAATGTGGACATTAGATGCGAAATGCGTAGATTACTTAGCTGGTTTAACGAGAAATTTTATCGGGAAGTAACAAAAATTATTATTGATGAGAAAATAGTCAGAACCTCTTGCCAATTAGGGGGGCCAAGAACTGAATTTCTTAGAGCGGCTAAAACTAATCTCTCTCATCATTTAAGTTATATGTCAAATTTATTTGAGCAGCGTAGCTTTATTGCATCAGATTCTCTGAGTTGTGCAGATATATCAGCTGCTTGCCATATATCAGTGATGGATTATTTCGGTGAGATAAATTGGGATCAATATCCTTCTATCCGGCATTGGTATGCAATTATCAAGTCTAGACCTAGTTTCCGCGCTATATTACAAGATCAAATACCAGGCTTTACTGCCCCTCACTGTTATGCCGATTTAGACTTTTAGTGAT